>JBEVJD010000292.1:0-18849 GCA_040510435.1 Pyrinomonadaceae bacterium
ACGAGCCCCGTGCCGGACTTGCCCGTCGCCTTCTTGTCGCGCGCCTCGCGCACGTCCAACTCGGTCTCGCCGTCGGCCTCGCCGCCGAGCGTGACGTGGTCGCCGAGCATGAGCAAGCTCGGGCGGTCGAGCCACGCGTGGCGCGCTTCGAGCCTGTCGAGGCGCGACCCCGGAAAGCGCGCGATGACCTTCGGCGGCCAGTTGATGGTCGCCGCGTTCGGCGGCTCGGACGGGTCGCGCGGCTCGCCGCTCTCAAGGTCTTCGGGGCGGCCCAGCCCGCACTTGATGGAGACGTGCGTGACGAGTTCGCTGGCGACGACGTAGACCTCGCCCCCGGGCCCTTCTATCGCCGCGTACTCGAACTGCGGGTTGACGGCGATGCCGAGGTTGGCCGGCAGCGTCCACGGCGTCGTCGTCCAGATGAGGAAGAAGATTTTGCGCGGGTCGTCCTCGTCCCCTAGCACCTCGCGCTTGAAGACCTCGGCCTCGACTGAGTCCTCGGAGAGCGGGAACTTGACGTAGACGGAAGGACTCGTGTGCTCGCGGTACTCGACCTCGGCCTCGGCCAGGGCGGTCTGGTCGTGGATGCACCAGTAGACGGGGCGCGCGCCCTTGTAGACGTAGCCGCGCTCGACGAAGCGCCCGAACTGCCGCGCCGTCTCCGCCTCATAGTGGTGCGACATCGTCAGGTACGGGTCTTCCCACAGGCCGAGGACGCCGAGCCGCTGGAAGTCGCGCGTCTGGCTCTTCAAGGCGTTCGCCGCGTGCTCGCGGCAGATGCGCCGGAAACTCGCAATGGGAAGCTCAGCCCGATCCTTCCCCTTCTCTTTCAGCGCGCGCTCGACGTGCTGCTCGATGGGCAGGCCGTGGCAGTCGTAGCCGGGGACGTACGGCGAGTCGTAGCCCATCATCGTGCGCGACTTGACGACGATGTCTTTGAGAATCTTGTTCATCGCCGTGCCGAGGTGGATGTCGGCGTTGGCGTAGGGCGGCCCGTCGTGGAGAATGAAGCGCTCGCGCCCCAGCCGTGAGCGCCGGATCAACTCGTAGAGCCCCATCTCGGCCCAACGCTTCAGGCGCGCCGGCTCGGTCTGCGGCAGGTTGGCCTTCTGCGCGAAACCCGTCTTCGGCAGGTTGACAGTCTTCTTCAGCTCAAGCGGTGTCTGTGTTGACATGAAAGGTCACATCCTTCGCGAATTTCGATAGTAGCGCAGCCAATGGGCAAAACAAAATTAGTAGGCAGCAGGCAGATGGCAGCAGGCAGTCGAAGGCCGTTTAAGAAGCCCCGGAGGGGCGGCATGTTTATAGCTCAAGGCAATTCTTAACCCGGCAAGCTCCGGAGGAGCGGCATGTACATGTCGCCCCTCGCGGGGCTTTGGTTCAAAAAAAACGGCCGGAGCTATAAACGTTAAGCCCCGCCGGGGCTTATTGCCTGCTGCCTACTGAAAGTTAAATCGCCCGGACTATCGCCTCTCTCGCGGAGGGTAGTCCGGGCGCTCCAGGTCGCCGCGCAGATGTTTCGGGTTCAGCCGATGAACATCTCCTCCTCCGCGTAGGATTCGTTGATTTGCTTCGGGGCGGGGGCCAGCAGGACTTCGAGTCCGCGCCTGACCCCCGCCATAATCGCGGCGATTTCGCGCGCCGGGTTGATGATGCGCGAGGTGACGAAGTTGGTCGTCAGCATCAACTGCCCGTGCGTCTCGTCTATCGACTGACTTATCTTTTCGATCTTGTCGCGCGCCGTCTCGGCCGAGAGCCCGACGACCTCCTTCAGCTCCGCGACCTCGCCGCGGATGAGCGCCATCGACTCCGAGAAGTGCATCGTCGCCGTCGAGAGGTGTCCCGACATGATCGTCACCTGATCGGCGACCTCGCGCCCCTGCGCGGCGATGGCCTGCGCCTGCTCGGCCAGCACGCCCACGCGCTCGACCAGCGGGCTGATCTTCGACTCGACGCTACGCACCACGCGCGTCGCGCGCGCCGCCAGCAATCCCACTGCGACCGCCACCGAGGCGGCCGCCAGGGCGATCACCGCGAACGACACCGCCACGACCACCAGCACCCAGAACGCCGGGTCGTTCGTGTTCAGTTGTAGCGCGGGAAAAGACATAAAAGAAGAAGTAGTCAGTAGCCGGTAGTCGGTAGAAAACCTTTTAAGGGTCGTGCCAGTGAGGTCGTCGTCAATGTCCGGCAAGCGGAGCCTACTGACTACTGACTACCGGCTGCTGACTACTGCCTTATCAGGCGTCCCCCCCTTCGAGGGCGCGGGGCTCGGTCTCGGTGAGCGCCGAGGACTCCGTGCGGCGCTTCTCGTCGCGGTAAGCCTGGCGGCCGGCCTCGATGGCCGAGCCGAAGAGTTCGCCGCGGCGCGAGGCGGCGTCGCGGGCGCTCGACGCCAGCTCGCCCGCCTTGCTCGCGGCCGTCTCGTAGTACTCGCCCGCGCGCGCCGAGAGCTGCGTGCCCGTCTCGCGCGCGCGGTCAACGCCCTTGCGCGTCGCGTCGGCCACGTCCTGGCGCAGCTCGCGCCCGGCCTTCGGCGCGAACAGCAGCGCGACGACCGCGCCGACCGTCGCGCCGATGGCGAAGCAGGTCAACTGCGTGCCCAAGTCCGACTCGCTCCTGCGTCCGCGCCCGTGATTCTCTGACATAACGCCCTCCTCTTAATTTAAGGGGGAAGTGTCGCCTTGAAAGTCCCGGCGAGAGTTTTTCGGAAACCTTTTGACCTGACCCGCACTATAACAAAAGCGCGCAAAGCGGCGCAATGAAGAGGAGATGGGTGATGGGTGTTGGGTTTTAGGTTTTGGGTGTTGGGTTTTGGGTTGAACCAGAACCCGGAACCCAACACCCCTATCCCCCTTCGCCCTCGTACTGGCGGAGCTTGCGGTAGAGCGTCTTGCGGCCGATGCCGAGGGCGCGTGCGGCGCGCGTCTTGTCGCCGCCGGTGTAGTCGAGCGTGGCCTCGATGGCGCGGCGCTCGATCTCGTCGAGCGCCGCGGGCACGTCGAGTTCGAGCGTGACGCGGCGACCCTCGGAGGCCGCCCGCTCGCGCTCGCCGCGGGTGCGCGTGCGCTCCTCGCGCGCGGCCAGAGCGATCTGCTCGGGCAAGTCGTCCGTCTCGATCTGTCTGCCCGACGCGATGATGACGGCGCGCTCGACGGCGTTCTCAAGCTCGCGGACGTTGCCCGGCCAATCGTAGCTGACGAGCGCGCGCACGGCCTCGCGCGAGATGCCCGCGACGAAGCGGCCCGTCTTCTGCTTGTAGTGTTCGAGGAAGTGTATGACGAGCGTGTGGATATCCTCGCGCCGCTCGCGCAGGGGCGGGACGTGGATGGGGAAGACCGAGAGCCGGTAGTAGAGGTCGCGGCGGAACGTGCCCTGCTCGGAGGCGCGCGCGAGGTCTACGTTCGACGCCGCGATGACGCGCACGTCCGCGCGCAAGACCTCGCCGCTGCCCACGCGCGCGAACTCGCCGTCCTGAAGGACGCGCAGCAGACGCACCTGCGCCGACAGGCTCATCTCGCCGATCTCGTCGAGGAAGAGCGTGCCGCCGTCCGCCTCCTCGAAACGCCCGTGCCGGCGCTGGCGCGCGTCGGTGAAGGCGCCGCGCTCGTGGCCGAAGAGTTCGGATTCGAGCAGCGACTCGGGGATAGCGCCGCAGTTGAGCTTGACGTAAGGGCCCTCTTTGCGCCGCGAGTTGTAGTGGATGAGGTTGGCGAGCAGCTCCTTGCCCGTCCCCGACTCGCCCTGGATGAGGACGGAGGTCTGCGTGTCGGCGACGTTCAAGGCCAGCTCGCGCGCGCGCAGTATCGTCGGCGACTGCCCGATGATGCGGTCTTCGGCGTGGCGCTCGTGCAGCGCGCTCCTCAAACGCATCACCTCGGCCGAGAGCTGGTCGCGCTCTAGGGCGGTGCCGATCTGCACGGCGATGCCCTCGACTAAGGCGACCTCATGCTCGTCGAACGCCTCGCGCGGCTCGCCCCAGACGAAGCCGAGCAGGCCGAAGGTCTGGTCGCGGATGGTCACGGGCGCGACGAGCGCCGCGCGCCCGCCGAGCGTCGCGTTGAAGGCGAACCGCACCGGCTCGGGCAGGTCGGCGTCGATGACGCGGAGTGTGCGCGGCGCGGCCAGCAGCTCGACGACCGCCGGGAAGGCCGAGATGTCTATCGACTTGCCGTGCGACTCGATCAGCTCGCGCACGCGCAGCGTCGTCGCGTGCGGCGCGGCCTTGAAAGCCGCGAGGCTGATGGACTGGCCCGAGGGCTCGACGACGCCGAGCGCGCAGTAGTCGGCGCCGACCATCTCGTTGGCGCGCTCAAGGACGTGCGAGGTCAGCTCGCCGAAGTCCGAGCGCGAGTTGAGCAGGTTGGCGATCTCTAAGAGCGCGCGCGTGCGGCTCGCCTCGCGCTGGCTGTCGGTGTAGAGGTGCGCGTACTGGTAGCCGACGGCGATCTGGCGCGCGATGGACTGGATGAGCGCGACCTCCTCGTCGTCCCAGTGGCGCAAGCCCCGCGTCATGTGCAGCCCCAACAGCCCGAGCACGTTCCCGTCGAGCACGACCGGCACGATCAACAAAGAGCGCGTGCCCAGCGAAGGCGGTAGGAGCGACGCGCGCGGGTCGAGCCCGAGCGCCGACGTGTCGTCCAGACGTATCGGGCGCGCGAAGTCGAAGCGCTCGGCGAGCTGGCTGAAGTCCACGGGGAATGACGTGCCCAAGGAAGAGGGCACGTCGGCCGCCGCGCGCCACTCGTGGCTGATACGCAGCTCGCCCGCGCGGACGAGCTGCACCACGTCGCAGCGGTCAACGTCCATCATGCGCCCCAGCTCGGCGACGACGGCGTGCAGGAATTTGTCGAGGTCTATCTCGGAGTGGATGTTGGGGGCCAGGCGGTCGATGAGCGCCTCGCGCGCCGCGTGCATCCGCGCCTTGCGCTCGCGCGTGAGCGTCTGCACGTTCGAGCCCGGAATCGGTCTTTGGGCGGACAACTGCTTGCGGGTTCTCCTTCGGATGAGCTTGAAAATCTCGCTCTCGGACTGCGGCGGCCGTTCCGGGTGAGGGAGAGTCCGTCACGCACCACTTCGGCCACACGCCCCTTGGAGTTTTGTCGGGCGCAAATCATAGCAAGGCAGTTGGGGGAAGGCAAAAGGGAAAGTGATGAGTGATAAGTGATGAGTGATAAGAGGAAGGAAGGAACCTTCTCCAGCCTTATCACTCATCACTTATCACTCGTCACTTATTCAGCGTTGGAGGGCAGGAGGTTGAAGTGGGAGGAGGCTTCCTCGGGGGTGAGCACGGGGTGGTGATTCTTGCCGTAGCGGCCGGTGATGATGCGGACGTAAGCCTGAGTCTCGTTGAAGGGCGGGACGCCCTCGTACTTGTCAACGTTGCCCTCGCCGGCGTTGTAGGCCGCGAGCGCGAGCGTGACGTTGCCGTCGAAGCGCTTGAGGAGCCAGCGCAGGTACTTGGTGCCGGCCTTCACGTTCGACGCGGCGTCGTGGCGGTCGTCGCAGCCGAAGCGCTGGGCCGCCGCGGGCATGAGCTGCATCAGACCCTGCGCGCCCGCGTGCGACTCGGCCGCGGGCTTGTACTTCGACTCCTGCCAGATGACGGCGTGGATGAGCCGCGGATCGACGCCGAGGTCGCGGCCCGTGCGCGCGATGACGAGGTCGAGGTCGTGGTCGCCCGACGTGGGCACGTCCGAGGGGATGTAGTCTTCGACGGAGATGGCGGCGCTCACCGTCGAGGCCGAAACGGGCGCGAGCACGCGCGTGAAGGGGCTGTCGACGAAGTTCGAAACGACGAAGATGGCGATGATGGCAAAGACGACGTTCTTAAAAGAGCGAAGGGGCTTACGAGGGGTAAAGTGCATTCTCGGTCGTTCTCCATGTGAGCTAGTGACCTCTGCATTTCGCTTCTACTGACAGCGAGGTCGGGCGATTTCCACTTGCACATCGCCGGCGATGCACGGGGTTTGGGGGCTACGCATGGTGGAAACGAACGGGCACGCAACTCTCAAATGAGCACAGCCTGTCGAAACCGTAAACTTAGATGAAGAGGTTGCGATCCAGTTGCATTGGGCGCACCGAAGCTTTACATCTAAGTGCTTGAAATGTATGCCTTTAAGGCAATCAGCCCTAAGTCACTGAGGCTTTACGACTTGCCCGGCCGGTCTCTCAACCTGAAGGACACCTTGGTACCATCAACTTTATTTTCGCGTACCGAAGGCAGACAAACTTTTTCGATTTTTCGTCGCTATTTTTAAGGGTCAATCTGGTGTAGTAGACGCGAACGCGCGAAAGCGCATCGAAGGTTGCAAGGCGTTTGCAACCGAAACGTTTCGCTCCGTATAATTTGCTCCGAGACGTTGGAATAGACGGCTTCTGTATATAAGGACGGGGGTTCAAAGAAGAGAGATGCCCATTTACGAATACTCTTGTAAGAAGTGCGGCGCGCACATGGAGGCGATGCAGAAGGTCTCGGACAAGCCGCTCGCGCGCCACGCGAAGTGCGGCGGGAAACTTGAGAAGGAGTGGTCACGCACGGGCTTCCAGTTCAAGGGCACGGGCTGGTACGTGACCGACTACGCGGGCAAGAAGTCCGAGTCGAAAGAGTCGAAGGAGTCGAAGAGCGAGTCAACTTCTAAGGAGTCGGAGTCGAAGAGCGAGTCAGCGTCTTCGGATTCGAAGTCCGACTCGAAGTCCGACTCGACGACGAAGGCCGCGGCCGAGTCCAAGGGCGAGAAGAAGTCGGCGGGCGCCCCCGTGGCGGGCGACTGAGGCAAGGTCTTAAAGGATGCGCGTACACCTCAAGACGTTCAGTGCGGTTCTCATCATCGGCCTCGCGTTCGCGGCTCTGGCCGCGGGGCAGGCGGGGCGGCGCTCGGGCGGCGAGGCGGACATCAACCGCGAGCGCGGCATGTTCCTCAACGTCACGGCTGCGCGCGAAGACGGGTCGGACGAGCGCGTCACGGCGAAGGACATCTCGCTCTACGACGGCGGGATGGAGCAGACCATCCAAACCTTCACGCCCGACCCGACGCCCGCGCGCATCGTCATCCTCGTTGACAACTCTCTGGGGCTGCGCGCCGACGTGGAGAAGTTGCAGAAGGCGACGCGCGAGTTCGCCTACGAGATTTACGAGGGCGACCAGGTGATGGTCGTCGGCTTCGACCAGCAGCCGGAGATCATCTCGGACTGGACGGACGACGCGAAGAAGATCGAGGCGGCGCTGCCGCTCTTCCGCAAGCGCGGCGAGCCGCGCCTCTTCGACGCGCTCTCGGCCGTCATCAGCGACGCCTTCGGCCCGTTCTACGGCCGCACGCGCAAGCGCATCATCGTGCTCGTCGCCGATGGCCTCGACCGCGGCAGCCGCACGCACTTCGAGAAGGTCTACGGCGACCTGCTGCGGCAGGACATCACGGTCTACGCCCTACAGATTCCCGACCGCACGGGCGGCGCGCTCCGCCGCGACCGTCTGAAGCCCGCGCAGGCCATCCAGAAACTCACCGACGGGACGGGCGGCCGCGTGCTCTCCGTCAACGACTCGCGCGACGCGGCGAAGGCCATCTGCGACGAGCTGCGCCGGAACCGCTACGTGCTCGCCTACACGCCGACGAGCCTCCCGCTCTTCGACGCGCGCCGCCTCCTCGTCGTCGCCGACGAAGGCATCGCCGTCCGCCACAAGATGCAACAGCCGGGGAAGTGAGTGGAGGAAGTAGACAATAGACAGTAGACAGTAGGAAGACAAAGCGGCGCGCTCGACCTGAAGGTTGAGACGCGCCGCCCGTTTTTTCTACTGACTACTGACTACTGACTACTGTCTACTGTCTACTTCTTCCTGCCGTAGACGTAGAACATGACGCAGATGACGAGGGCGAGGAGCGCTTCGAGTTGTAGGAAGTATTGCCAGTCGGTGCGCCCGGCGTCGTCAACGGCGAGCGGGTAGAGCGAGAAGGTGCCGAAGAGGAGGCCGACCCCGAGCCAGATGATTTGTCGCTTCCTGTCCCACATCCCGCGTCAGAACCTTTGCAGACGGCGCAGGCGGTCGGCTGCCGCTTCGAGCGTCTCGTCCCTTTTGCAGAAGCAGAAGCGCACCTGGCGCGCGCCGAGTTCGGGGCGGCTGTAGAAGCTTGAGCCGGGGACGCAGGCGACGCCGATTTGCTGGATGAGGTGACGCGTGAACTCCACGTCGTCACTGAAGCCGAAGGCGGAGATGTCGGTCATCACGTAGTAAGCGCCGTCGGGGCGGAAGACTTTGAAGCCCACGTCTTCGAGGACGGGCAGCAGCAGGTCGCGCCGCCGCAGGTATTCGCGCTGCAAATCGTCGTAGTACTCGGGCGGCATCCGCAGGGCGTAGGCGCCCGCGCGCTGCAAGGGCGCGGCGGCGCCGACGGTGAGGAAGTCGTGCACCTTGCGGACGGCGCTCGTGATGTCGGGCGGCGCGAGCACGTAGCCGACGCGCCAGCCCGTGACCGAGTAGGTCTTCGACATCGAGTTGACGACGAGCGTCCGCTCCTTCATCCCTTCGAGTTGCGCCATCGAGATGTGCTCGACCTCGCGGTCTTCGCGCGGGTAGACGATGTGCTCGTAAATCTCGTCGGTGAAGCAGAGCGCGTCGAACTCGCGGCACAAGCCCGCGATGAACTCCATCTCCTCGCGCGTGAAAACTTTTCCGGTCGGGTTGTTGGGGTTGCAGAGGATGACGGCCTTCGTGCGCGGGTTGAAGGCCGCGCGCAGTTCGTCGGGGTCGAACGTCCAGTCGGGCGCGCGCAGAGAGACGTAGCGCGGGGTCGCGCCCGAAAGAATCGCGTCGGGCGCGTAGTTCTCGTAGAAGGGCTCGAAGACGACGACCTCCTCGCCGGGATCGACGGTCGCCATCATCGCGGCGATCATGCCTTCGGTCGAGCCGCAGGTGACGGTAATCTCGCGCTCGGGGTCGTATTCGAGCCCGAGGAACCAGCGCGTCTTGTCGGCGATGGCCTCGCGGAAATCCTTCGCGCCCCAGGTGACGGCGTACTGGTTCACGTCGTCGTTAATCGCGGCGGCGGCGGCGCGCTTCAAGTCCTCGGGCGCGGGGAAGTCGGGGAAGCCCTGCGAGAGGTTGACGGCGCCGTGCTTCAACGCCTCGCGCGTCATCTCGCGGATGACCGACTCGGTGAAGCGTCCCGCCTTCTGCGAGACGCGGCTGCGCTTGCCTGCTTCGGGTGTTGCCATACGCTCGGCCTTCCTTTGGCTGAAGTAGCGGCGATGCTCTCACAGAGTCGCCGCGGCGGGCAAACCGTGGCGGCCGGACGTTGACGCGCGGCGGTGTGCGGGTGTAGAAACTTCCCCGCCCTAACCCCCGAACCGACGACACGAAAAAAGCCTCGCGGACGAAACGCCAACAGGAGGTGTCTGCAAAGTGAGTTCACCAGTGGAAGCCAACCAGATTAACCAGGAGAAGCTTGAAGCATTCTTAGGCAAGGTGGTCACGGACTTCGGGGCGGCGCTCAGCTCGTCGCTCGTTTACATAGGGCAGAAGCTCGGGCTCTACAAGGCTCTGGCCGAGGCCGGGGCTTCGACGCCCGCGGAGCTGGCCGGGCGCACGGGGACGCAGGAGCGCTACGTGCGCGAGTGGCTCGTCAACCAGGCGGCGGGCGGCTACGTCGAGTACGACCCGGCCGGGGGCAAGTTCGCGCTCTCGCCGGAGCAGGCCGCGGCGCTCGCCGACGAGGAGAGCCCCGCGTTCGTCGGCGGCGGCTTCTACCTCATCAAGGCGATGACGAACGCCGTGCCGCGCATCGAGGAAGCGTTCCGGCAGGGCGGCGGCATCCTCTGGGGCGACCACGATCCAGACCTCTTCGTCGGCGTCGAGCGCTTCTTCCGCCCCGGCTACCGCGCGCATCTGACGGGCGACTGGATACCGGCGCTGACCGGCATCGACGAGAAGCTGAAGGCGGGCGGGCGCGTCGCCGACGTGGGGTGCGGCCACGGGGCCTCGACCATCATCATGGCGCAGGCTTACCCCGCGTCGCGCTTTACGGGCTTCGACAACCACGCGCCTTCCATCGAGCACGCGCGCCGCGCGGCCGAGGAGGCGGGCGTCGCCGACCGCGCCACGTTCGAGGTCGCTTCGGCCGACGCAATACCCGAAGGCCCTTACGACCTCGTCTGCTTCTTCGACTGCCTGCACGACATGGGCGACCCCGCGGGCGCGGCGCAGCGCGCGGCCGAGGTGCTGGCCGAGGGCGGGAGCGCCCTCATCGTCGAGCCGATGGCGGGCAACAGCGTCGAGGAGAACATCAACATCGTCGGCCGGACGTTCTCGGCGGCCTCGACGCTCTGCTGCACTTCGAACTCGCTCGCGCTCGGCGGCCCCGCGCTCGGGGCCGTCGCCACCGAAGACGCGCTCCGCGAGGTGGTCACCGGCGCCGGCTTCAAAGAGTTCCGCCGCGCCACACAAACGCCCTTCAATCGCGTCTTCGAAGCACGCAAGTGAGTTAGTGAAGAAAGGCTTGGAGGGTGACGAAAGAAAGTTTTTCTTTCGTCACCCTCCATTAATTTATCAGTGCCGCCCGACGCTGTCGGCACGCCAGAGCGGTATGCGCCTCTCTTTACCAAACGTTTATAGCGGTTGGCAGTTGAGGGTGACCGTTTAGAGGCGGGCCCCACCCGCCTTCTAAACGTTGATCGGTAAACTCAAAGGCACACTGCTCTAGAGCAGCCCCAGCTTGTGCGCCAGAAAGACGAGGATGAAGGCGAGGGCGAAGAAGGTCGCCAGCCAGGGGTACTTGCCCATCGGGCACTTGCCGTGTTCGCTCATACTTTTGCTTCGACGCGCGCGTCAGCGCGGCGGCGGTGGCTGCTCCGACTCGGCGGCCTGCTGGCGGAGCTGGTCGATGATGGAGTTGATGGCCGAGGCGTGCGCGCCCTGCGGCGCGAGTTCGAGGTACTTCTCGTAGGCGGCGACCGCCTCCTTCCAGCGTTCGATCTTTTCGAGGTTGCGCGCCAGCAGCTCGTAGAGGACGGGCTCGGTGTCGGAGAGCTGCGCGATGGCCTTCTTGAAAGCCGCGACGGCCTCCTCGTGGTTCCCCTGCTCTTCGTAGACGAGCCCGACGCCGGTGTGCGCCTCGGGTTGGAAGCCGCGCGACTCGCGCAGCGCGCGCGTGAAGGCGGCGAGCGACGCGTCGTAGTCGGCGAGCGTGCGCAGGAGGCGCCCCTCGACTGCCCACGACTCGGGGTAGACGGGACGGTCGTCCCGCGCCGCCTTCAACTCTTCGAGCGCCGCGTCCGCGTTCCCCTGCGCTTCGAGCGCGCGCGCGAGCCCGAGGTGCGCGGCGGCGAAGCGCGGACGCAACTTGAGAGCCTGCCTGTACGACTCCACGGCCGCCGCGTTGTTCCCCTTCTCGCGCGCCTCCTCCGCCTGCTGGAACTGAAGCTCGGCCTCGTCCTCCGTCTTCGTCAACACGACGCTCAGGGCGCCGCGCTGCGTCGGGAGCAGAGCGAGCGTGCGCTCGGCGAACCCCTTCGCGCGCACGCGCAGGGCGTGGCGGCCGGGCGTGAGCTTGAGCGACAACTTCCCTTCCGCGTCCGCCGCGCCGCGCCGCACCTCGTCCACCCAGACGACGGCGCCGGGCTGCGTGGCGACGGCGAGCACACTCCCCGATGGCTTCGCCGCAGTCTTCGTCTGAGTCTTTGCGGGAGTCTTCGCCGCGGTCTTCGCGGGGGCTTTCGCCGCCGGGGGCTTGCGCCTCTGCGCCTGCGCGCCGGACGCGCAGAGGGCGACGGCGCAGATCGTCAACAACAACACTTCCCTCTTCACTTCAAACTCACCTCACTCTTCGTCTTCGTTCGACACGCGGCGGGGGCGCGTGTTGTCGCCCGCGGGGGCGCCCGCGCCCTGCGAGATGTCGCGGCGCTCGGCGCGCGTGCCGACCTCGGGGCGGAAGCGCCCCTGCTCGTCGTAGAGGCGTCGGTACTGGAGCATGTTGCGCACGACGCCCTGCACGTAGCCGCGCGTCTCGCGGAAGGGGATGGCCTCCGTCCACTCGTCCATTTGCAGCGGGAGCGACGCGCGCCACTGCACGACGCGACCGGGGCCGGCGTTGTAAGCGGCGGCGAGGTATTCGAGCCGGCCGTACTTGTTCATCTGCTCGCGCATGTAGGACGTGCCGAGCCGGATGTTGAGGCGCGGGTCGCTGAGGAGCGTCTCGGTCGTGACCGGCGACTCGACGCCGCTGACGCGCGCCATCATGCGGGCGGTCGGGACGAGCAACTGCATCAGGCCGTAGGCGTCGGCGTGCGAGACGGCGCGCGGGTTGAAGACCGACTCCTGGCGGATGAGGCCGGCGACGGTGTAGGGGTCGAGGTCGCGCGCGGTGGCCTCCTGCCGGATGGCGTCCCAGAAGGCGAGCGGGTAGAAGACATCCCACTCCTCCCGCGTCAACTCCTCGGGCTCCATCTGCGAGTAGTCGGGGAAACTGCGGCGGAGCACGTTGAACGCCTGCACGTTGTCGTTGCGCGCGCGGTAGAGCTGCGCCTTGGCGAGGTTGAGCCGCGGGCTCGTGGACTTGCCTTCCAGCGCGCGGTCGAGTTCCGCGTGCGCCGCTTCGTCCCACGCGGCGGCGCTCAACTGCTCGGCCTTCAGGAGGCGCGCGGCCTCGGCCGGGCCGGCCGACTCTTCCGCGATGGTGACGGGCTTCAGGTTCTCGACGGCGCGCGCGACAAGCGCCGCGTCGGTCTTCAAGGGATACCGGCTGGCGTGGCCGGCGGGTCTGAGCGCGTCGAGCCTCTGCTTCGAGAGATAGCCGTACCAGTTGGCCTCGTAGCGGGCGAGCATCGCCTCGTAGATTGCAACGGCCTCGCCGAGCAGGCCCGCGCGCTCCGAGTCGCGCGCCGCCCAGTAGCCCGCCTTGCCGCGGTTGTCTGTGTTGCGGCCGGCGTAATTGGCGAGGTGTTCGATGAGCAGGCGCGACGACTCGGCGACGTTCTTCGCGTCGTGCGCGGCCCAGGCCAGCTCGAACTGCGCGCCCGCGACCTCGGGCTCGCCGGGGAACTGCTGGACGGCGGCGCGGTAGAAGTAGAATGCGTCCGCCGTGTTCTTCGCGTCCCTCGCCGCCGTGCCCGCGGCGGCGAGCGCGCGCATCGTGAACGGGCTCTGCGGATGCGCGCGGCGCATCTCTTCGACCGTCGCGCGCGCCTGCGGCCACTGCTTCGCGCGCGCGTAGTGCTGCGTGAGGTAGTTCAAGGCTTCGGCGCGCGTCTCGCCGGCCGAGGTCGGGATGTTGCTCAAAGCCTCGACCGTCTCGGGCGCGCGTCGCGCGTTGAAGGCGGCGATGCCGCGACGAAGCTGCGCCTGCGGCGTGCGCGTCTCGGGGAAGCGCGCGAAGGCGTCGGCGTAAGCGTTGACGGCGTCGGCGTAGCGCTTCGCCTTGTTCAAACGCTCGGCGCGCGCGGCGGCCTCTTCGGCGTTGGCGGGCGCGGCACTCGAATTAAGACGCGCGAAGGCGGCGGCGGCCTCGGCCTCCTTATCGACGGTCGCGGGCGCGTAGAAGTAGAGGCGGCGGTAGGCGGCGAGCGCCTTGAGCTGTTCGCCCGACTGCTCGTAAGCCTTCGCCGTGAGGAGCAGCCCGCCGTCGTCGTCCGCGTCGGCCAGTCGTTTGACGGCGACGGGCACGCCCGAAGGCTGGCCCTCTTGCAGAAGCATCTGCGCGGCGCGCAGGTTCGCGTCGCGCGCGCGCAGGGACTCGGGGTAGACGCGCGCAAGCTCCTCGAAGGCGGCGCGCGCCTCCGCGCGCCGGTTCGCCTTGTCGAGCGCGTCGCCGCGCAGCCAGAGTGCGTAGTCGCCCACGTGCGTCTCGTCTTTAAAACTCGCCGCGCGCAGCAGCTCGGCCGCGCCCGCGTAGTCGCGCGCCTCGGTTGCTCGGCGCGCGCGCGCCAGTTGCGCGAGCGAGCCGGCGCGCGTGCCCTTGTTGGCAGAGGCCAACTGTGCCAACTGCGCGTCGGTGGGAAGCACACCGCCGCGCGTGAGCGTGCGCAGGCGCTCGTAGGCGGCCGTGTCGTCGGCGGGCGCGGTCTGCGTGCGGCAACTCGCGACGGTCAGGGGCAGCGCCGACGCCAGCAGCAGCGCGGCGCAGACGGCGAGGGCGAAGGGCGCGCGGTGATTCCGGAGCCTGTGCGTGGTCGGGGTCATAAGTTCCTCGTTCGATGACGCGAGACGCGGGCGCGGTTGACTCGGCCGCGCGGGATTGAAGGGGAGGGCGCGTGGATTATAACCTCTCCCTCTTTTAAACAGTACCGCCCGGGCGCGGCGCCTCTTCGTGCGCGTGGCTGAGCCAGGTGATGATCATCACCCAGAGCGTCAGCGCGAGCGTGAAGAGCGGGAACTGCAAGAGCGGCGGCAGGCTGTAGACTAAGATGACCACGGGCAGCCAGAACCCTATGCCGCTGACGACCGCGGGCAGAACCTTCCGACTGAAGAAACCGCTGCCGAGCGCACTCGACACCGCGTCCCAATTGTAGCGCGCCTGCCTCCACTCTAAGACGACTACGGTGAGCGGGATGGAGACGAACGGCGTGAAGAGGAACTGGTCGACCACGGTCTTCTTGAGGACGGTGGCGAAATCGACTCCGGTGCCGAACATCAACGCCTGCGCGCGGTAGAGCGCGTCCACCATCATCCCCATCAAGCCCCAGAAGCACGCGCCGAACGCGAGGTTGCCCAGGTTCTCGCGCAACACACGATGCTTCGGAAAGAGGGCGACCTTCAAAAGCTCAGGCAGCAGTCCGCCCGCCAACCCACCCGAGACGAACGAGAACAGGTAGCCGCCCTCGCGCTTCAACTCGGCCATGCGCGCCAGCCACGCGCGCGCGGGCTCCCAGAAGTAATAAGCGAGGACGACGGCCACCACCGCCGTCTGGATGACCAGCGCCGGGACGAGATTCTCGCGCGCGGCGCGCAGCACCACCGCGAGCGGCCGCTGCGGCTCTTCCGTCGGGAGGGCTCCGCCCGCGTCCGACGCTTGTTCAGTCCGGCTCTCAAGGGTCATCACTTCAACTGGCAGAGGTCGAGGACGTTCATGTCCGTGTAGTCCAGGTTCTCGCCGCCCATCGCCCAGATGAACGAATAGCTCGACGTGCCGCAGCCCATGTGAATCGACCACGGCGGCGAGACGACCGCCTCCGAGTCCGACAGCACGAGGTGGCGCGTCCGCTCCGGCTCGCCCATGAAGTGCATCACGCGCTGCCCCTCCTTCAGGTCGAAGTAGAAGTAGACCTCACTCCGACGGTCGTGCAGGTGCGGCGGGCAGGTGTTCCAGACGCTCCCCGGCTTGAGGAGCGTGACGCCGAGGAGCAGTTGCGAAGACTTGCAGACGGCGGGCACAACGTACTGGTAGATGGTGCGCTCGTTCGAGGTCTCCTGCGCGCCGAGGTTGAGCGGCACGGCCTTCTCGACCGAAACGTGCACCACTTCAAACCGCGCGTGCGCGGGCGTTGAGGCGAGGTAGAAGCGCGCGGGGCTCCCTGCGTCGGCCGACTCGAACGTCACCTCGGAGCTGCCCATCGGGACGTAGAGGCAGTCTTTCGGCTGAAGCTCGAACGGACGGCCGTCAACGGTCACGACACCCACACCCGCGCCGACGTTGACCGCGCCCAACTCCCTCCGCTCAAGGAAGGGCTTGCCCTTGGCGGAGGCCGGCTCCTCTTGCGCGGGCAGTGAGACGTGCGCGCCCGCGGGCGCGACGCCGCCGATGACGAAGCGCTCGTAGTGCAGGTAGTTGAGGCGGAGTTCCCCTTCGGCGAACAGGCCGGGGATGTGATAGCGGTCGAGCAGCTCCTCGTTTGTCGCGCCCTCGACGGAACCGGGGTGCGTGGCGTAGTAGGTCTTGCGGTACATGAATCTTCCCTCCGTTAAGTATGAGGTAAGAATAGCTCACGAGGCGGGCGGGCGGCACTACGCCAGGCGGCGTTTTCGGAAAACGATAGAGAAGGGACGGCGGGCAGCAACGCTTTCATCATCAACCGTCGATGAAAGCGTTGCTGCCCGCCGTCCCTTCTCTTGCCTTTTTACTTTTGACTTGATTCAGGCGCTGACGGTCGCGCCGGGGTAGTCGGCCCCGAGCTTGTTGCGGTCGCCCTCGGCGAGCATGTTGACGAGTTCGTGGTCGAAGTAGTCGTAGCGGGTCGAAACCTCTGGACGGACGCGCTTGTCGTACATCTGGCGCGAGCGGTCTATGTCCTCGCGCAGGCGTTCGTAGAGGTCGGAGGCGTCGCGCCCCTCGCGCACCTTCTGCTCGTTGTAGAGCTTGATCTCGGAGACGAGCAGGCGCGCGAAGCGGCGCGCCTCGTTGTGGTAGCGCTTCTCCTCCTCCGCGACCTCGACGGGGAAGTCCATGTCCGCCGCGCCGTAGCGGCGCGAGCTGCCCAGGGGCGAGATGGGCTGCGCCGCGGGCTCGGGCGCGGACGGCGGCGGCGTGAACGACTCGGGCTGAGAGACCTCGGGCTGCCCGCCGAAGGAGGGCGGCGCGGGCGTGGACGCCAGAGTCGGCTCGGCCTGCGGCACGGGCACGAGCGACGGCTCGGGCGCGAACGACGGCGCGTGCTGAGTCTCGACCACGATGGGCTGAGGCTCGAACCCTGAAGGCTGCGCCTCGAAGGAGGGGCGTGCGGGCTCTTCCTCACGCGGTTCTTCGGCGCGCGACTCTTCGCGCACAATCTCTTCAGCACGCGGCTCTTCGCGCGCAGGCTCTTCGCGCACGGGCTCTTCGGCGCGCGGCTGTTCGGGCGGCGCAGGGGACGCGGGGGCGGCGGCGGGGCGCGCGGCACCTGCTTCGGCCGGGGCGCGGCGCCCGGCCAGCAACTCCACCGCCATCCCTGCGACGCGCACGAGCGTCTCGATGGCTTCGAGGTTGACGGCGTCGGCGTCCTGCCCCGCGCTGTCGGCGTAGAGCACGGCGACGGCCTTCTCGCGCGCGATGAGGGGCACGGCGACGATGCGCTGCGGCGGCTCGCCGCCGAAGTGCTGGTAGATGGTGTGGTCTTCGGCGTGCGACCCCGGGTCGCCGGCCCACGTCGAGCGCGTGCGGACGACCTCGCCGAGGAGCGTGTCCGAATCGACCCCGAGCGACAGCTCGCGCACCGTGTTGTCGCCCACGGTGCCTTCGAGCCCGCGCGCGCGCCAGCCCGTCGCGCGCTCGCTCTTGATGACGAAGAAGGCGACGCGCGGCGCGAAGGCGGCCGAGCGGTTGACGAGCGCGTTGAGCACTTCGGCCTGCGTGTGCTGCGTGTCCAGCTCGTCCACGGCGGCCTTGATGAGCGCGATGTCGGAGGAGGCGCGGGCGCGCGAGGACTCGGCCGCGGCGGCCTCGATGCCGAGGTTGCGCGCGTTGCGCAGGTGCTCGGCGACGGCGACGGCCAGCGGCGCGTCCGCCGAGGCGGCGGGCTCTTCGAGCCGCTCGCTCATCCGCGCGAGGGCCTCGTTGAGCTGCGCGCGCAGACGCTCCAGCTCCTCTTTCAAACCGCTGGTGCGCTGCGCGACGTAAGACTCAACGTCGGCGCGCAGGCTCTTTTCCAAGTCAACGCTGGGCACGTTCACGGTCTCCTTTGTAGGCGTGGTTTGGTTCGGCGCGGAGTCGAGGCGCCGCGGGAACGGCTGTCAGAGGGGGGCGCGACCCGTCGGCGGCGACCCGGCGAGACCCGGTGCGCCCGCCGAAAACGCCCGGGCCGCGGGCACTTCGGATTATGGACGCCGCGGCGGAGGGGTGTCAAGAGACTCATTTTTTAGCCGTTTCGAATTTGCGATTTTCCATTTTCGATTTATCATTTGTCGCCGATAGGCCGGCGCGCACCGCGGGCGCCCGGCACGCACTCCCCGCTCGACACAGCCGGACGGATTTCCCGATGATGCCCGACAGCATTCTCATCGCCGACGACTACGACGACAACCGGGAACTCCTGCGCCTGATGCTGGAGGGCGAGGGTTACCACATCCGCGAGGCGCGCAACGGGCGCGAGGCGCTCGACGCCGCGCTCGAAGAGGCCCCGGCCGTCGCGCTGATAGACCTCTCGATGCCCTCGCTCGACGGCTGGGGCTTGCTGCGCGAGATGCGCGCCGACGAGCGCACGCGCGCCGTCCCCTGCGTCGCCGTCACGGCGTTCGCCGGCAACCAGGATCGCGCGCGCGCCCTCGAAGCGGGTTTCGACGCCTACATCTCGAAGCCCTTCCGCGCCAAGGAGCTGATTGAGCTGGTCAACAGCTTCGCGCGGCGCGACGGTAAGCGCGGCGACTCCGGCGGCGGCCCGACCGGCGCGGGTCAACCCTCCTGAACCTCCCGCGGGCTCGAAACGAAATGACCGAGGGCGACAGAGCGGGTGCGGAAGACCTGCCGGCGGCGGGCGTCATCCTCGTCGCCTTCGAGAAGCTCTTCGCGGGCGGCCGCGGCGTCCGGCGCTTCCGGCAATCGGGGCTGCGCCACGTCGAGTTGCCACACGACTGCGTCCTCGTCGAGCAGAACCCGCAGAAGTCGAGCGAGTGGGCCGCGCTCGCACGCTCCGGCCGCCGCGTCGCCTGGCTCATGCGCGACGGCCGCTACCTCGCGCGCGTCGTCGACGGCGAAGTCACCTTCCTGGGATAGTAGGCAGTAGACAGTAGGCAGTAGGCAGTAGGCAGTAGAAAAGAGAAGCGGCACGCCTCAACCTTCTGGTCAGCCGTGCCGCTTTGTCTTCCTACTGCCTACTGCCTACTGCCTACTGTCTACTGCCTACTTCCTTCTCACGCGCGGCGTTCGAGGACGAGGCGGGCGAGGCCGCGGAGCATCGGCGTCGGCGTGTCCAGCGGGTCAAGCGCGGCGCAGGCCGACTCGTAGACTTCGCGCG
>JBEVJD010000293.1:0-11439 GCA_040510435.1 Pyrinomonadaceae bacterium
ATAATCGGGTAAAGCTTTTTCGCATAAGCCCTCGTTCATGGCGATATGTTGGCCGGACGCGGCGCGCCCTGTAGCTGCACAGGTAGCTGCGGCGCGCAGCACACTTTAGCCAACGCCTGCCGGTCGCGCCTCATGCCCGGTTCCTCCGCCAGCCAGGCCAGCACCTCGCGGAACACGCGCGCGGCCCTCTCGTCCGCCGGCTGCGCCAGCCCGTAATGCACCCACTTTCCTTCACGGCGCGCCTCGACCAGCCCGGCGCGGCGCAGGTATGCGAGATGGCGCGAGGTCTTCGGCTGGCTCGCCCCCAAGACCTCGACGAAGAAACAGACGCAGATCTCGTCGAGCGCCATCAGATTAATGAGTCGGAGCCGGGTGCGGTCTGCCAGCGCCGCGAAGAACAGCTCCATGTCGAATATTTTGCCTGCCACTTGTGCGACCCCTCGAAATTATTTTTCAAACACGCCTTGACATATATGAAACCCGGGACTATCCTCTCCACGTATTCGCTTAGGCAGATATGATTCTAACACCGACGAGGAGATGAGGCAATGACAACACGGGAAGTTAGTTTTTTAAAGGCGCACCTGGCGCTGAACGTGAAGGATGTCGAGCGGAGCATCGAGTTCTACAAGAAGATGCTTGGCATCGAGCCGTCGAAGGTGCAGACGGGCTACGCCAAGTTCGACGTGCAGAATCCGCCGCTCAACCTGACGCTCAACCAGCACAGCTTCCAAGAGCGCGGGGCGCTGTCGCACCTCGGCCTCCAGGTCTCGTCCACGGAGGACGTGCTGGCGATGCGCGCGCGCTGGGCCGAGGCCGGGCTCGCCACGCTCGACGAGATGGACACTAACTGCTGTTACGCACGGCAGGACAAGACGTGGGTCAACGACCCGGACGGCAACGAGTGGGAGGTCTTTGTCGTGCTCGAAGACAACATGGCCGAGACCTCGATGTGTTGCGTGACTGGTGAGGTGGGGGCGGCGCGAGCCGAGGTGAGCAGTGCAGATGACGCCGCGCCCGCCGAGGCCGGAGCGGGCGGCTGCTGTGCCCCGGCCCCGCTCGTCTCCCTCTCCCGCTGAGTGGCGAAGAACGTGTGCGACGTTTGTGTCTCTCGGGCGCGGCGCCGGGTGCCGGCGGACGGACGGACGCCGCGGCGGCTCACAGCCGCTCATCACCGGACTCGTTTTGAAGATTGGACGGGTGTGGGAGGTCAGTCCTGGCCGAGAGAAGGGCCGGGCGCGGGGCTCTCTTAATCGTGACAGAGGGGTTGGGGGAGCGGCAGACCTTCAGCAACAACTCGCGGTCATGGCGCATCTCGGGGTCATTGTTCAACCAGGTCGTCACCGCGTCCGTGATGAGCGCGATGCCGGGGTCGGAGGGGCGCACCCGTTCGTAGTGTATCCACTTGCCTTGCTTTCTCGCCGTAACCAGTCCCGCCCGGCGGAGGTAGCCCAGGTGTCTTGAGATTTTCGGCTGCGTCATCTTCAAGACTTCGACGAAGTAGCAGACACACAGTTCGTCATCCCTCAAGAGGTTGAGAAGACGCAGGCGCGTCCGGTCGGCGAGCGAGTTGAAGAGCAGCTCCAAGGTAAGATTTCTATCGCCCATCTTCGCCACGCACTCATCGTTCGTCGTAGAGGCCCGCGCTCACGTAAGCGTCGCGGGCCGACACGGCCCGCGACGCTCTTAATGTAAAGGCTAGAAGCGGGTCATGACGTAGTAAACCGTTGCGCCGATTAGTGCCGCCGTCACGGGCGTGACCGTCCACGCCAGCAGAAAATCGCGAAGCGTCTTCCGGTTCAACTTACCGACGTTCCCCCGTGCCACGCCCACTATGGCGCCCGTCGAGACATGAGTGGTCGACATCGGCCAGCCCAGACAGGCCCCAAGGATGATTAGCGTGCTGGTGACCACGTTCGCGAAGGCCCCCTCCCGGTGACTCATCTTAATGACATCATTGCCCATTCGTCTGGCGACGCGCGCGCCCCCGGCCACGCCCCCGGCGAACATCGCCAGCGAGAGGAGCACGAGTAGGCCGCCCGGGGCGACGCCCGCCGCCCCGACGACGGCTAAAGCGATGGCCGTCACCTTCGGTGCGTCGTTAAGTCCGCGCGCGGCCCCCACCAGACCGCTCGACAGCCAGTGGAGAGAGTTGATGTTGAGGGCCAGAAAGTTGTTGTGAGCACGGCACTCGGCGGCGTCGGCCTGCACGACCGTGAGTTGCGGGATGTGCACGCCGCTGGCTTCGAGCGCCGTCAGCCTCACGCACGTACATTCGGGCGCCGCGCTCAGCAGGTAGTTCAAAGTTGCGGAGAGCGTGTAGCTGACGCCGATGCTCAGGAGCAGCGGCAGGGCCACCCTCCACAACAGCACCGACGCCTGCACGCTCCCGGGCGCGAAGATAAACCCGGCGCCGATGAGCGCCCCCACAATCGCGTGGGTGGTCGAGACGGGGAGCTTCGTTGCCGTGGCGATGAGAACCCAGCCGGCGGCGCCGAGCAGAACCGCGATGGTGAACTCCGGCGTGGGCTTCGCCGAGACGATGCCGCTCGAAAACAGCTTCAGCATCCGCGAGGCGAGAAAGCCCGAGAGCAGCGCGCCCGCCAGCGTCGAACAGTGTGCCCACCAGAGCGCCTTTCTGTAACTGGTCACGCCGGCCCCGGCCAGCGTGGCGATGCCTTTCCCGTTATCGTTCGCGCCGTTCGCCGCGGCCAACAGTAACGCCAGAGCAATACAGATGATCTCCATTTTCTCACCTCCTCACGGCCGCCTTCGGTTAACACCCGCAGCCCGCAGGGGGCTGATTTTCACCCGTCGGCGCGGCCTCCTTCAGCCCTTTGCTTACTCCGGGGTCGCGCCTCGTCACGCCCTGACAGGCGAACGGCCGGGCCTCTTCGAGGGGCACGTTGATGTAGGGCGGGATCGGGATGAAGCTCCCTGCGTAAGGGCCGCTCGTGAGGATGCGGTAGGTCTTTTCGCAGACGGCGGTGCGCTCGCCGCGGCGGTATGCGTGCCCGTCGTCGTCGTGGACTCGCTTCCACGGGCCTCGGTAGATGACCGCGTGCAGACAGTCGTAGCACGCACCCTCTTTGCCTTTGAAGGCCCGCGCGGTGACTTTTCTTATCTCGACACCTCGAACCAGGTGGAGCGGGGACTCGTCCCAGTTCAGTAGCTCGACGCCGTAAAAGCCCGCCCGCTCCATCTCTGACAGGAACTCTTCTTCGGTCGGGATGCTTCGCTGAGCACACTCCTGTCTTAGCTCTCCGAGGTCGTCGGGCGAGAGCGGCTCGTCGGAGACGAGGCAGTCGATGATGATTTGCCCTCCCTTCCCGAGCGCCCGCCAGGTCTCGCGCAGGATTGCGTCTCCGGCCGCGGAGAGGCGGCCCGACGCGGCGTCAAAGAGGACGACGTTGACGCTCGCCTCCGGCACGAGCGGGGTTTCGGCCGCGCGGCGCGCGAGCTGCCCTTTGATCCGGTGTAAGCTCTGGAGGCTATCCACCGGCTCCTGGCGCAGTTCGCGCTCAAGCCATTCCAGGTCTGCGCTAAAATCGCTTCCTGCGGCGCACCCCACGAGGATGCCTGCCTCCTCCTCGCCCGGCCTTTGGGGTGTCAGCCGCTCGCGCAACCCGGGGACTTCGTGCAGGTCATCGACGAGGCACGTGACGGCCCCGCCGGGCCCGGCCTGCCGCGCGACATCGTGCAAAGCGTTCACTGACTCTGTGCCCAGGACGAGCACGCGGTCGCCCTGCGCGACGTGTGACGACCACGCCGGGCGCGGAACCTCTTTCGCCCTGCCGAGGCTCAGATTCATCCTCTGCTCCATCGAAATACGGACGAATTTTTGTCGGAATTGCTTTAGAGCTTCCGTAGACATCTCTCGCCTCCTCGTCTGCCGTCAACAACACCCGCGGTTCCACGCGCCGGACTCCTTCGGCGCGGCTTCGTCCCCCTCGCCGCTCGATTCGCGCGGCTCGCTGCCGCAGCCGGCTCCCTGGCATGAGTTTTCCTGAACTCCGGAGGTGCCCGTCGGGGGTTCAAACTCCGCGGGAGATGCGGGCCGTTCGGAGGAACCCGACACGCCCGTGTGCACGTCTGCGGGGTGTGCCGCGAGCCAAGTCCATCCGATTCCATGCACCCACGCCGGGACGTAGCACGCGGGCTGGCCCGGCCCTGCGCTGAGCCCGGCCGGCGGGGAGAGCACCCAGGGGGCGGGCACCCGGTTCAGAGTCTCGGCGGAGCCCCCCCTCGCGCCGCCTCCCTCCGCCGTGTCGTCTGAACGCCCGCCCCCTCTCGCGGCGGCGTTGTGGCTGGGGATACTCTGGAACCTCAGTTCACACAGAATCCTTCTGACCTCTTCCGCCGCCGAGTCGAAGTTCTGGCCGTAGGCCAGGATGCGCCCCAGCACCTTCCCTTCCTCATGGTTGACCGGGTAGACCCGCTCACCCGGATTGACCGTTAACTCCACGATTGGATAGAAGCCCACTTGCAGCGGCCGCCGCAGGTAAGAAGTGTCGTAGACGACCGTGCCTTCAACGTCCGCGGTGATGCAGTGATAGATTCCCTGCGCCGCTCCGGGCGCGTGGCGCGTCGGGGCGCGGCCGGCGGCGATCTGTATCGCCACGCCGTGTAGGTCGTACCCCGTCGTGACTTGTATGAACTCGCGCAGCCTCCCGCCGGCCGGCCTCGGGTTGATCTCGATAACCTTGAACCCCGAGGGCGTCAGGCGGACTTCGGTGTGCGTGACCAGGTCATCGACCTGAAGGACAGATAAGGCTTTGCGTGCGGTCTCGGCGGCAAGCTCTTCGACGTTCCCCGGCTGGCGTGTCGGTAGGATGTGGCCTATCTCGACGAAGTAGGGCAGCGGCCCGAGAACCTTCTCGCACACGGCCATCACGACCGTCCGGCCCTCGAAGGTGTAGCACTCGACGCTGAATTCGGGGCCCGAAAAAAAAGGCTCAATCAGGACGCGCGAGACTGCGCCCGCGGTCAAAGACCACTCCAACACCTTCTTACCGGCGGCCACCGCTTTGGCCCTGGTGTCGCAAAAATAGACGTGGCGGCTGTTGCTGCTGTCCACCGGCTTCACCACGCAGGGCAGGCCGATCTCGTCAACCGCGGCCTCAAGTTCTTCAGGCTCCCTGACGCTCCTGTAAGGGATGGCGAGTTGTGGGTCTTCGGCGAGCGCGCGTCGCATCTCGTCTTTCCGGAGGCAACGGCGCACGGCCTCCGACTTCGGCCCGCCCTGCAAGCCGAGCCAGGACCTGGCGCGCGCGGCGAGCGCGACCAGCGCGTCGTCGAACGCCACCACGCCGAGCACGCCGTCCGTCTCGTTGAGTTTGACCAGTTCCTTGCGGACGGTGATTTCGTCGTCGAGGTTGACGCGGACGGGGCGGTCGATGCGGAGTATCTCTTCCAGCGAAAATTGCGGCGACAGGACGGCGGTGCGGACTCCCGCTTCGGCCGCGTGCGCGAGGCCGTCGGAGAAGCCGAGCATCACGAGCAGCCCTTCCTTTCGACTCGCGGGGGCCGCGTCCGACGAATGCTCCGTTTCGGTTGAAGGGCAGCAGGAGGAGGAGGCTACGTCTACCATGTCAGAGCCCCTGTTCAGATTTAAGAGACGAGCTAAGAGTCTGAGGACGCTTCAATCAACAACGCACCGCCGCCAGAATTTGTACTTTATTGTCAGCAACACGTGGCCGACTCCGGCTGCGCGCTCCCGCCGCCCGAGCCGTTCGCCGCGCCGAAGTGTGTGGCTTTCAGGGCGGAAGCGATGGCGGCCAGGTGGCCTATCTCTTCGTTAACGAGGCCCTGCTGCTTGGCCCAGGCCAGCACCTCGTTGAGCGCCGGGTGCTGCGTCGCCAGCGCGACGGCCACGACGGCGAGGCTCCGGCCCCTCGGGTCGAGCGGCCCCTCGCGGAGGACTGAGTCGCGCAGTTCGGCGATGCGCCTTTGGAAGCCGGGCGTCGCGCTGAGGAGCAGTTCGAAGTCAGTCATGATGGCAAACCTTCCGTCTTAACGCGGGTCGCTGGAATCCGCGGCGGGCGTCCTTCGGTGGCTCAGGCGGTGCTCTGTGTCGGCGGCGTGGCGGCGGTCGAGTCGTCGGCCTTCAAAGCATCCTGCATCCTCGTGCGTATCGAGCGCAGCACGTCCTTACGCAGCCCTTGCGAGGCGAAGTATTCGGTCACGCTGTCGGCCAGCACTTGGGCCTGCGGCTCGCGCCCCGCCTTAACCTGTGTTTCGGTGAGCAGCACCGCGGCCCGGCCGAAGGTCAGGTTGTCGAGCGGCGAGCGCGAGGTCGTCGCGCTGATTTGAAGACTGGCCGAGAGGTTCCTGATGGCGGCCGCCACGTTCGCCTCCCGCACCCGGAGCTTTTTCTGCGGGGTGATGAATTTGAAAGACCGCGCCGCGTTGGTGCCGATCACGCGGTGGATGTGGCGGGCGACCGCGCCGTTCGGCTGACGCCGGAGGTGTTCCTGGAGGATGGCCGCGCCCTCCGGCAGCATGTCGGAGCCGTCGAAGTAGAATATCTGGCCCTGCTGTCGGCCGAGGAGGGCGTTGGCGAACTGGGTCTCTTCGCCCTTCGGAGGCGGCTCGACGTGCAACGTGACGGGCGGTGAAAGTCTCTCCCGCCCGTCGAGCCCCTTGTAGACGCCCACGACCTGATACTCGCCCGGGTCGGCGAAGTAGAAGCCGTCCTTGCCGTAGCCGATGTAGGCGGATTCGTACTTCGGCTGCGTGTTCTTGGCGAACACTTCCTGCTCGGGCACCACGTTGTGAATCAGGAGCGGGCGGTACTGCGTCACCCGCCCCGAAGGCTTCTTAATCAGGACGGATACGAAGCCGCCGGAGGGATTCAGGGTCGAATGCGCGGGGACTTGCGCGCCCGCCGTCGTCGGGGGGCGGAGACTGAGTTCGACTATGACCGGCTCGCCGAACTGGAAGACCTCTTTCGCCTGCACGCGGAGACCGATGTCGGCCGGGTCGGGGGCGTAGGCCGGCAGGGCGTCGCCGAGACGCTCAAGGTATTCGGCGCCGCCGCCCATCTGTAACGGGAACCCGCCCATGATGATCGAGTAGAGGTCGGCGTGGCGGAGGTGGTGCAGCTCGCCGTCCGTAAACTGGAAGGGGAAATCTTTCCAGAAGGCTCCGTCCTGCTTCTCGGGCAACTGGTCGTACAGGTAGGGGTAGTTCATCCAGGACAGGTCGGCCGGGTTGGACGGCTTGCCTTCGCCCTTCGCGAAGGAGTGAAGCAGGTTGAAGCAGTGGCCGGTCTCGTGGACGGACGCCCACAGGAAGGAGCGCGCCTGCTCGGCCTCCGTGCCGGTCTTGAGGTAAGAGTGGTCGGTGAAGACCGCGCAGCCCTGCCGCTGCGCCGCGTCCTGCGAGTCGTACATCAGGCCGATGTAGCCGGACATCTCGTGGCGGCTGACGTAGATGAGAAAGAGCCTCCACTGCGGGACGTTGGAGAAGGTCTTGAAGTGCCACTCCATCGCGGCGTGCAGTTCGGCGTCGCTCCACGCGGCGTTCAGACCCGCCTCCCACCCGCTCAGAGGGGCGGGGATGCCGCCCTCGGCGAGGTACACGCCCGCGTCCGCGTACGCCTGGAGTACTGACAGATTTTTCTTCGGCAGGCCGTCCGGGCGATCAGGGTTCGAGTGCGTGTCGTAGACGAGCGGCACGCTCGTCCGTTCCTCGAAGGCCGATTCGACGAAGACCGTCCTGAAGACGGGGCCGGCGTAACCGCACAGGAACGGCAGCACGCCGCGGCCGGGGGCCGCCCACAGGACGTACGCCTCGGTGGGGTAGGAGTCGGGCTTGTCCGCCGGGAACGGGATGCCGACCTGGATGGCGAACGGCGCCCCCAGCTCGCGCGCGAACGAGACCGTCCCTTCAATCACCAGCCCGCCCTGCACCGCGTTGACCTGCGGCTCTTCAACCTGAAATGAGTTGAGGTAGAGGTCGGAGGTGCCGGCCGCGCCGAAGATGTCGCCGCTGAGTTTCTCAAGCGGACGCGTGCCGTCAACGTCAACCCTGAGGACGAGTTTTAAGTTGCCCGCGATCCCGATGTAAGTTCCGCTTACCGGCACTTTTCAACCTCCCGGAGTGCCGGGCGAGGTCGGCTAGCACTTGATGCAGCAGCGCTTGAACTCGCCGGGCTTGATTGGCGTGAGGACTTGCTGGAAGACCTGATCGACGCGCGGGTCGGGGTGCTTCCACTCGTAGTGGTATTCCTTCTCTTCCAGCTCGACGCCGGCCAGCGCCGGGGAGCCGACCAGGCGCGACCCCTTCGGCAGGTAGAGACGCGTCTCAAGTTGGAGCGGGTCGAGGTGCTTGTCGAGCCCGGTCTCTTCGAGGAAATCCGCGAAGCGGTAGGTCTCTTCGAGCGTCGTCCACGGATTGAAGGTCAGGAAGGTCGGGTTCAGGCCGAGGCCGATCTCCTCGCACATGCGGACGGCGCGGACGCAGTGGTCGACTTCCAGCTCCTTGTCCACGGCCTTCATCACGGCGCCGCTCGGGAACTCGAAAGCGGAGGTGACGAACCGCGCGCCGAGTTCGACCAGCTCGGCGACGCCCTCACGGCAATCGAGCAGGTGGTCGGCCCGGGCCGTGAAGTCGAACGTGAGTTCGGGGAATTCGGCGTGGAGCTGGCGCGCGATCTTCAGGCCGTGCGTCTTCGAATTGAGGAACTCGGCATCGACGAAGCACAGGTGTTGCGCGCCCAGTTCGACGCAGTTCCGCACGTCCTGCAAGACCACCTCCGCGGGGACGAGGGCCACCTTCTTGTCGTAGGCCGCGAACACGGAGCAGTAGGCGCACGCGTGATGACACCCGCGGCTGGCTTCGACGTTCGCCACGACCCGGCCCGGCCCCAGGAAGCGATCCGCCAGCTCGTACTTATAGCGCGACAGCGGCGGTAAGCTCCGCCGGTCGGGCGGATGAAAGACCGGCCCGCGGTGGATGTAAGTGGGGCGAATCTCCCCCCGGCGTGACACGCCTTTAAGGCCGTCGGCCGTTTCACCTTCGAGGTGGCGAAGCAGTTGGACGAGCGGCACCTCCCAGTCGCCGCGCACCACCCAGTCGGCCGTCCCCTTGTTCAAGAGCAGTTCGGCAACGATGGTCGCGTGCTGCCCGAAAACGATGATAGGGCGGCCGGCCTCCCGCAGGCGGGGCATGACCGGGGCGGCCCTTTCCAGAGATTGAAAAAGCGGCAGGCTCAGACAGACGTACGAGCAGCCGGCGAGTGACTCGTCACTGATTTCGTCGAAGAAGGCGTCAACCACCTCTACGTCGAACTGAGCCTCGCGCAGGTGGGCGGCCGTCGTCCCGAGGCTGATGGGCTGGAAGCCCCCCTCGTAGAAAGAGGTGAGGAGAACTCTTCTCTCACTCCTGCCAGTGTCTGTACTCGACATAGAGCGTCCTTTGTTCGACGCCTTGCCTGCACGGGGGTCGCGGGTTTGCGCCGCGACCCCCGGAAGGCCCAGAGAGAATTAATGCTCTCTGTCAAGGCACGCTAGAAGCAAGCCGAGCCCGGCCCGCAGGCCCCGCCGGGCGAGAAGCAGGCGCCGCCGGCAGAGCACTCCGCGCCGGGCGCGTAGGCTCCGCTCGGCCCGCCAGGGCTACACGCCGCGCCCGGGCCGCAAGCGCCGCCCGGCGCGTAACAGGCACCGCCGGGGCCGCAGCCGCCCGACTGCTGCTGCTGCTGCTGCCCGCCGCCCCCGCCGTATCCGCCGTATCCGCCCTGCTGGCCGCCGAAGCCACCACCAAAGCCGCCGAAGCCGCCGAAGCCGCCCTGCTGGCCGCCCCCGCCGTACCCGCCCTGTTGTCCGCCCCCACCGTATCCGCCCTGCTGACCGCCTCCACCGTACCCGCCTTGCTGTCCGCCCCCGCCGTACGCGCCGCCGAAGCCGCCGTACCCGCCGCTGAACCCGCCGAAGTTCTGATACGGGTTGAAGAAGTAGGGGTTGAAGAACAACCCCGGGTTAAACGTTGAGAGATTCGTACCTCTTGACATTCCTGTCTCCTTTCTCCTTTGAGCCCAAAGAGCCCGAACACCGTCGCCATGCACCGAGGAAGATGTGCCTCGGCGGAGAGCCGTCACGTCCTGTCAGGTGTAAAGCCGACTCATAAAGCGCCGGTTGAGTGATAGACTTCGCAGACGCTTCTGAGGTCGTCCCGCCGTGATATGAATGAGCGTCAATGTCGGCGGAAGGAAAGGTACTACCGAAGATTAATTACCGCCACACATATATGTTGGCTGATTTTGATATCTACTGGCTGATTTTAATTTTGGTTAGCGATTTTTGATTTCATCGCTGACGCGGCCGTCGTTGTTCTGCAAGTCCGCCCTGTACTGCGTCGGCGTCAAGCCGAACATCGCCTTGAAGTCGCGCACGAAGTGGCTCTCATCCCTGAAGCCGACCCTCAGCATCACTTCCTTGACGCTCAAGAACGTCGACTCCAACAGGCCCACGGCTTCCCGCATCCTCAGATGTTTAAGGTACTGGAGCGGCGGGAGCCCCACCTCCGCTTTGAACAAGCGGCACAGGTGTGGGGCGGTGAGGTTGACGGCCTGCGCCATCTCGCAGAGCGTCACTTCACGGCACTTGGCCTCACCCATGAGGACGATGATTCTTTGCACTCTTCTATCCATAACCAGACCCCCAACGTGTAGGCTTTGGTGTCTGTCACCTTCGACTCCTGGTCGGCTGTCGTTGGCGCGGGCGAAGGATTCGTGAAGACGGCGGGGCAGGTCGGGACACGAATCATGGCACCGACTCTTCGCCGCAGTTAGGTTCCGTGAGAGGTTGCTTTAGTACGGGGCGTTGTGACTTGCCGGCTCTGCGACCGGCGCGGGCGTCGCGATACTAACTTCGTGAAGGTCGCTCTACTTGATTCATAGCAACTGCGGGGGGAAGTGAAATTATATCGATCCGGGCCGGCCGCCTGAGCCGTCTGGTCAGACGGTTCGGCCGGCACCACGCGAGCGCGTTATGTTAAAGGCGTCGAAGTGAAGTCCGGATGTGAAGGCATGCGAAGATGCTCCTTAACATCAGAGGTTGAAGCCGTGTCCGATACCATGTGCGTGCGCCTCCGCTCTGCGAAGCAGATGCGCGGGCCACTCGAAGGCTATTCGCAAGACATGACCAGTCTAGATGAGGCTGAAGGAGGGGGATTCATCCGCCGGAGGCGAGGTGCGCTTCGGTTAACATCCCCCAAGTCACCTGGTAACCCTCGCTCGATGGAACAGACCCGTAAGCTCACGCACGGTATTCCCATTCCGGTGCGTTGTCAACAGTAATTTTCAAACTGTGTTGCCCACGCGAAACTGTCAGTGCTAATGCCCAAGCGATTATGTCAGTAGAGTGCCCCTGCCTACGGGCAGGAGGCACGGATGCTACTGACGATGAAAGACCAGCAACGCATTGAGGTGATGCAAGC
>JBEVJD010000294.1:0-57545 GCA_040510435.1 Pyrinomonadaceae bacterium
CCCTACCTCGTCGCAGAGGAAGAGGAAGAGGCGGCCGTTCGCTAAGATAACTCCCGGGCGCCCGACCCCCTTGCCGGGTCGGGCGCCCGGGACAATTTCAGACTCCCGACCCGACCCTTTTGCAACCTCCTGCGACCTCACAGTCGCTTGTCCCAAACCCGGGCGAAGGTATCCAAAGACCTCCTCCCCCCACCAGAAAGGAACACCACGAACATGAAAAGCTTCCCCCTTATTCGGGCGTGCGCCCTGACGCTGCTCCTGACGCTGCTGGCGCCGACCCTCGCCCCCGCGGGCGCTCTCGCCCTCGCTTCGCAGGACGGCGCCGCCGCAGGCGAAATCGTCCTCCCGGACGGAACCGAGTTGACCGTCATCACCACCGAGGAGATTTCGAGCAAGACCGCGACCGAAGGCGACCCCCTGACCTTCAAGATTGACGAGGACGTGCTGGTCAACGGCAAGGTCGTCATCGCGCGGGGCGCGCTCGTCAAGGGCGAAATCTCCAACGCGAAGAAGAGCGGGCGCATGGGCAAGGGCGGGACGCTCAGCATCCGGATTCTGTCCACGACCACCGTGGACGACCAGAAGGTCAAGCTCCGCGCCTCCAAGGGCAAGGAGGGCGACGATAAGACCGGCACGACCGTCGCGCTCGTCGTCCTCTTCGGGCCGCTCGGCTTCCTGAAGAAGGGCAAAGACGCCAAGATCAAGGAAGGGACGCGGATCAAGGCGTACACCGACGAAGAGAAGAAGGTGGTCGTCAGGGGTTAACCCTCATCAAGACCAGGAACGTCGGGCGGGCGCGACAGTCTCAGACTGCCGCGCCCGCCTTGCATTGTGCCACTCGTGCAAGTGGAACAGCGCGAGCGCTCGCCCCCCGCGGCCCCTGTTAAAAAGGACGCGGCATCTCGCTCGCACCGCCCGATGCCGTCTGAGATGAGTCCCGAAGGAGCGCACCCGATGAGAAAGACGTTCACCGCCCTGTTACTCGTACTCCTGGCCTTCCGCGCGGCGACGGCGCAGGCGCCGGACACAGCGAAAACAGTCCAACCGTCCGAGCCGCCGCAGGCGCAACCCGCACAAACGACCCGGCCCCTTACGAACGACGACGTGCTCCGGATGGTCGCGGCGAAGATCACGACCGAAGTCGCCGTCGAAAAACTCAGGGCCTCGTCGTCGTGCGACTTCGACACCTCGCCCGAGGCGCTCGGGCGTCTGAAGGAGGCGGGCGTCCCCGACGCGCTGCTGCTCCTGATGGTGATGTCGCCGAAGTGCGGCGCGCCCGCCCCCGTGCCCGCGCGCCGCGTCGCCGTGCTGGTGCCCGCGGGCACGCCCGTCGAATTGGAGACGGCCTACACCATCAACTCGCAGCTCGTGCGCGCGGGCGACGACGTGAGCTTCCGCGTCGTCAACCCGGTCATCGTCAACGGGCAGGTCGTCATCGAGAAGGGGGCGGCGGCCACGGCCGTGGTGACGAAGGCCGAGCGCGGCGGGCACTTCGGCCGCGCGGGCCGCCTCGCGTGGCTGGTGAAGGAGGTGACGGCCGCCAACGGCACGCGCATCCCCGTCCAGTTCTCGGGGCGCACGGTCGGCGACAGTAAGGGCGGGCAGGTGGCGACGCGGATGGTTCTGACGGGGGCGGTCTTCTGGTTCGCGCCGCCCGTGGCGCTCCTCCACGGCTTCAAGCGCGGCAAGAACGCCATCGTGCCCGAGGGCAAGCGCTTCGACGCCGCCGTCTCCGGCGCGGCAACGGTCAACGTCACCGCGCGCCAGTGAGCGAGGCTTCGCGGGCTCGGCCGTCGTCCAAAGGGGAGAGAGCGGCGGCCGCGGCGCCTCGGTGTGAGGCACTCAAAGCCTCACGCCGAAGGCGTCATTTTCACGTGCGCTGTTTGCAAGAACGGACTCTCAGTGGCGCGGCGGTTCTTTGGGGCCGCCGGGGTTGACGCGCGGGGCGGGTTGCGGGGTCTGTATCTCGCGCAAAGAAGCGACGGTGTCGCGTATGCGGTTGGCGAGCTGTTCGATGGTCTGGACGCGCCGCCGCGCCGCGTCGCTCAGCTCCTCGCGCAGCAGGAGTTGGGCCTGACCGATGAGGCCGGTCAGAGGGTTGTTGATCTCGTGCCGCACGTGCGCGGCGAGCTGCGCGTACTCGGTCAGCCGCGCCTCACACTCGCCGATGACGCGGCTCAAATGCTCCTCGGTCGGGTCGGGCGAACGTGCTTCGGTTTCACTCATCTTCTTAAAGCTTCCCCCGTAGATGCCCCCTCGGGCCGTGCAGTGCTCTTGAGGACTCGGGGCCCCGCCACGAACGGCGCGCGCTCGGCTGCCGCCCCGCATTGTGCCCCCCGCCCCCGCCCCGAGGCAAGAGGCCGCAGCATCCCGGCGGCCGAGAAAACCCCTCCGCCCGTCCCCACAGCAACCTCACGCGCTCGGCATTTGACAACCGCCCGGCCCGTTTGTAAATTTAATCCCGTCAGTCGTTGGGAGGTCGTCCAATGGTAGGACTCCAGACTCTGGATCTGGCTATCGGGGTTCGAGTCCCTGCCTCCCAGTTCAATAAGGCAACAACAAACGGGCGGCTCTAAATTAGAGCCGCCCGTTTTGCGTGCCTGTAGTTTGCCCGGTCTTAGCCTGGACATAGAATTGTCGGGCAGAATTACCGACGCGCGAGACGGAGGATTTTATCTACCTCACTCGCTCGGGCGGGCGCGTGTTGCGCGGCGTCGGGCTCTAAATTCTACAGAACTGAATTCAGTTGCCGGCGTGTGACTGTGCGACGGCGTGTCAATCGTCTGACAGTAATCGTGACTCGGCCAAAGGGGGACGTAACGATGGGTGAATTGGCTAAAAGGCGAGCGCCTGTGCTGCTCGGGCTGCTTTTGTTCCTGTCCACTTGCCCACGCGAACTGGCGGGGCAGTCGCGGCCCGCGCAAAAGGATCGGCCGATCAGCCGGATCGTCTACGACGGCGACATGTCGGGGCTGCTGGCGAAACTGGCTCAAGAGTTTAACGTGAACATCGGGCTGGAGGTCTACCCCTGGCGCCCGACCATTCCGGTGAAGGTAGAGCTAAGCGATCCCACCATAGCCGACGTGTTGGACGCCGTCGTCAGCTCCGCGCCGCGCTACCGCTGGCGTGAAGTCGAAGGCGGCTACGAGGTGTCGCCGGAAGGAGCCGGCTGCCCTCTGTTGGACACACGCGTTGAAGAATTCAACGTCGGCGGCGTCACCCAGGCGGAAGCCGTAGAGCAGTTGATGAATCTGCCCGAGGTGAGGTCGGGCATGACGGCATTGAATTTAAGATACGAAGCCAGACCCAGCCGTCCCACCAGGCAAGGCGGGGAGAGGTTTTCGTTGAGTGTACGGGGGGCGTCTCTACGCCAGGTTTTACACCAGATCGCCGGGAAGAGTGGCGGCCGATTTTGGGGCTTCGGCAGATACGGTAATCAGTCCGACGGGGAGGTCGTCACGCTCCGCACCCCGGGCATGTGGTAGCTCAGCCGCGCCCAACAACGGCAGGCACCCGACCCGCGACACGACGGCTCGCTTCAAGTTTTATCTTGCGGGTGCGAGCGGGTGCGGGCGATGACATAGATGCTTGACAGCGTCATACCGACCCACTCGCTACCGCTCGCGGTACTGTGTGTGCCACCCGCGGCGCAGGCCGCATCCGGATGCAAGCCGTCGCTGTCTGCTTAAATCTGCCTGCGGTTCTTGAGAATCTTGACGAAGGAGCCGGAGCGCAGCTCTTCGACGGTGAGGCCGCTGAGGCGGACGGCTTCGTCTTCGGTGAGGGCGCCGCAGTTGGTCGCGCGGAGGAAGTAGTTGAGCAGACCCTGCCCCGTCGCGGCGTCGTCGAACACGTCGCCGACGAGCGTGGCGCGCGCGGCCTTCTCGACGAAGTTGCTCAGGCGCGCCGCCGCCGGCCCGAGGCTTTCGAGGAAGAAGGTGTAGACGGCCGCGTAGCGCGTGGGGAGTTGCGCCGGGTGCAAGTCCCAGCCCTGGTAGAAGGCGTTGGTGAGCGAGTGCTGGATGTGCTCGTAGTGGAGCCGCCACGCGCGTCGGACGGCGCGTCGGTTCTCCTCCTCCTGCTCCTCCGTGAGCGCGGCGCCCTCGGGCGCGCGGTGCGCGGGCACGGGCATGATGTTGGTCGCGCCGTCCGAGAGCCACACGCCCGTCCCGCCCAGCGCGACCTGCATCGCGTGGCGCGCGTGGTCGCACGCGGGGTGCGTCATGTGCTGGTGCGCGGCCGTGATCTGGCAGCTCGCCGTGTAGTCGTAAGTGCCGAAGTGCGCGGCGACGCAACGCCCGCGCGCCGCCGCCACGAGTACGGGCAACGCGCACTCGCCCCTGTGGTTGATGATGGACTGCGTCGTCTCGACCATCAGCTCAAGTTTCAGAGAATTCGCGTCGAGCCCCGACTCGCGCTCGAAGAGGTCGAAGAGGTCTGCGAGCGCCTCGACCTGCTCGGGCACCGTGACCTTCGGCAGCGTGACGACGAAGTTCTCGGGGAGGCGGCCGCCCGTCCCTTCCAGGAGCGCCGAGAGGAAGATGTCGAGCGTGCGCGACGAGCGCGCGTACAGCTCCTCGGTGAAGGTCTTGATGCGGATGCCGATGAAGGGCGGGAGCGTGCCCTCCGCGAGCCCGCGCGCGACCTCCGCGGCGGACGAAGCGGCGTGGCCGTCCTCCTCCGCGTCCGTTCGGTTGCCGTAGCCGTCCTCGAAGTCTATGCGGAAGTCCTCGACCGGCTCACGCCGCAGCTTCTCCACGACGCGCGCGTAGACCTTGTGCGCGAGCCACACGCCCGGGTGCTCCCGCTGAAACCCCGCCTCGTCCTGCTCCAAAGCCGCGCGCACCGAAGAGTCGTCCGAGACGGAGTCGGGTAGCTCCTCGTGGCCGGGAAGCTCAAGCGCGCGCGCGAAGGCGGCGAAGTTCGGCGCATAAGCCTCCAGCGCGCGGCGGGCGAGCGCGCCGAGGCGCGGCGTGGTGTCGGACTTGAACAGGTGTGCGCCGCCGTAGACCGTGTGGACGGGCTGGCGGCGGAAGGATTCGCCCGGATAGCGCGCGGCGAATTCGCGGTTGGCCTCGCTCAGCCGCGCCGCAATCTCCCGCGTCGCGTCGTTCGTTAAAGTTGTCTTCATGATTCTCCTCGCGTTCAAAACGGCGCAGCATTCTACCCCGCCGCGCCGCCGCCGCGCACGGGCGGCCTGCATCATTCTGTTGCCAAAAGCGCGGAGTTATGTTTTAAGTCTTCGGCATGCCTTCGCCCGACCTTTGCATCCGCGGCCAACACGTCATCACTCCGGAAGGGGACGGCCCGGCCGCGGTACACGTGCGCGGCGGGCGCGTCGAGGCTGTCACGCAGTTCGACGACGTGCCCGAAGGGTGTCCGCTGGTCGAGGCGGGCGACGCGGTCGTGCTGCCCGGACTGGTGGACTCGCACGTGCACGTCAACGAGCCGGGGCGGACGCGCTGGGAGGGTTTCGCGTCGGCGACGAAGGCCGCGGCCGCGGGCGGCGTGACGACGATTGTTGACATGCCGCTCAACAGCATCCCGCCGACGACCACGCCCGAGGCTCTGAGCGAGAAGTTAGAGGCCGCGAAGAATCAATGTCGCGTGGACGTGGGCTTCTGGGGCGGGCTCGTGCCGGGCAACCTCGGCCTGCTCGCGGCGCTCCACGCGGGCGGCGTCGTCGGCTTCAAATGCTTCCTGATTGATTCCGGCGTGCAGGAGTTCCCGAACGTTAACGAAGGCGAACTGCACGCGGCGATGTTCGAGCTGCTGCGACTGGACGCCACACTCATCGTGCACGCCGAGATGCCCGGGCCAATCGAAGAGGCTTTCGCGTCGTGCTGCACGGGCGAGGCCGCGGGCGACCCGCGCAAGTATGAGACGTTCCTGCGCTCGCGCCCCGGGGCGGCGGAGGACGAGGCCGTCGGGTTGCTGCTGCGTCTCTGCCGCGAGACGGGCGCGCGCGTCCACGTCGTGCACCACTCTTCGGCCGACTCGCTCCCGCTGCTGCGCGAGGCGAAGGAGGCCGGGCTCCCCTTCACTGCCGAGACGTGCCCGCACTACCTCACCTTCGCGGCCGAAGACATCCCCGACGGCGCCACCGAGTTCAAGTGCTGCCCGCCCGTGCGCGAGCGCGAGAACCGCGAGCGGCTCTGGGCGGCGCTGGCCGACGGCACCATCGACATGATCGTCTCAGACCACTCGCCCTGCCCGCCCGAGATGAAGCGGCGACCCGAGGGCGACTTCATCAAGGCGTGGGGCGGCATCAGCTCGCTGCAATACAGACTGCCCGTCGTGTGGACTGAGGCGCGCAGGCGCGGCCACGACTTCCGCGACCTCGCGCGCTGGCTCTCGCGCGAGCCCGCGCGGCTCGCAGGGCTCTTCGGCCGCAAGGGCGCGATCAGCCCCGGGCGCGACGCCGACCTCGTCATCTTCGACCCCGAAGGCAGGACGCGCGTCGAGGCCGGGACGAACCACCACCGGCACAAGCTGACGCCCTACGACGGCCTTGAGTTCGACGGCGCGGTCGTCACGACCTACCTGCGCGGCGAGAAGATTTACGACCGCGGCGAGTTCGCAGACAAGTCCACGGGACAACTCCTGCTGCGCGAGCCGCCGAAGAAAGAGCCGACCATCTGGGACGATCTTGAAGACGACTTTTAGGATTGACTGACGAAGATGACGCCTGAGTTCACCAACCTCGTCGACCTCGCTTCGGAGCGTCTGGGCGGCGCCGTTGTTTACGCCAACGACGACTTCTTCGCGCCGAAGGAGAATTTGTTGAAGGCGGCGGCGCCCGTCTGGCGCGAGGGCGCTTACACCGAGCGCGGGAAGTGGATGGACGGCTGGGAGTCGCGCCGCCGACGGACGCCGGGCTTCGACTGGTGCCTCATACGCCTCGGCACGCCGGGTCGCGTCCGCGGCGTCGTCTTGGACACGAGTTTCTTCCGCGGCAACTTCCCCGAGAGCTGTTCGCTCGAAGGCTGCGCGGCGCCGCCGAACGCGGACGCAGAGGCGCTAACGGATGAGTCGGTCGAGTGGGTGGAGCTTCTGCCGCAGTCCCAACTCGCAGGCCACTCGCAGAACGAGTTCGCCGTCACGCCGGACGCGCGGGTGACGCACCTTCGATTCAAGATTTACCCGGACGGCGGGGTCGCGCGTCTGCGCGTCTACGGCGAGGTCTTGCCCGATTGGGACTCAATCAAACGCGCGGGCGGGCTCGTAGACCTCGCGGCGGTCGAGAACGGCGGCCTCGTCGTCGCCACGAGCGACGAGTTCTTCGGCCACCGGCATAACCTCGTCATGCCCGGAAGGGCCGCCGACATGAGCGACGGCTGGGAGACGAAGCGGCGGCGCGGCCCCGGCCACGACTGGTGCGTCATACAACTCGGCGCGCGGGGAACTATCAAGCGCGTCGAGGTGGACACGGCGCACTTTAAAGGTAACTTCCCCGAGAGCTGTTCGCTCGAAGTCTGCGAAGCGCCGCTGGAGAGGCTCGCGCCCGAGGAGTTGTACCTCACCTTCGCCGACTGGCGCGAGCTTCTGCCGCGCACGAAGTTGCAGGCGCACACGCGCCACTTCTACGAGACGGAATTGACGGACGCGGGCGCGGTCACGCACGCGCTCTTCCGCATCTACCCGGACGGCGGCGTCAGCCGCCTGCGGCTCTACGGAACCCTCGCCGGCGATGCCTGACCTCAAAGACATCGAAGGGCCAATCGGCAAGCTGAACCGTCTGTCGGAGGAGGAGGCGCGCGCGGCGCTGCTGGCCTGCTGCGGCTCTCAGCGCTGGGCTCAAGCAGTGGCGGCGCTCAGGCCCTTCTGGGACGTGGGGCAGTTGCTCAACCTCGCCGGGCGCGTGTGGCGCGAGTTGGGAGGTGAGGACTGGCTCGAAGCCTTCCGCGCGCACCCGAAGATCGGCGAGTCGAAGGCCGAGCAGGAGACGGGCGCAGAGGCGCGCGCGTGGGCGGAGGGCGAGCAGTCGCGCGCGCGCGAGGCGCCGGACGAGACGCGCGCCGCCCTCGCCGAAGCGAACCGCGAGTACGAGGAACGCTTCGGCTTCATCTTCATCGTCTGCGCCACGGGCAAGTCGGCCGAAGAGATGCTGACCCTACTGCGCGGGCGCATGGGCAACGACCCCGAGACCGAGCTGCGCGTCGCGGCGGGCGAGCAGTGGCGCATCACCGAGCTGCGGCTCAGAAAATTCTTAAACGTCAAATGAGCGGCATCACCACACACGTGTTAGACATCGCGCGGGGGCGCCCCGCCTCGGGCGTGCCCGTCAGGCTCGAAGCTAAGAGCGAGGGCGGCTGGACTGTCGTCGGCCGCGGCGCGACCGACGCGGACGGGCGCCTGCGCGACCTCGCGCCCGCCGACTTCCGTCTGAGCGAGGGCGAGTACCGGCTCACGTTCGACGCGGGCGCTTACCTTTCGGCCGCAGGCATCGAGGGGTTTTACACGGAGGTGGTCGTGAGCTTCGTCGTCCGCGACGCGGCCTCGCACTACCACGTGCCGCTGCTGCTGAGCCCTTACTGCTACACGACCTACCGCGGGAGCTGATGAACGCATGAGAATTCCACCCGAGTTGAGCGAGTGGCTGAACCTGCTCGCGCGCTGGTTCCACGTCTTCGCCGCCATCATGTGGGTCGGCTCGACCTTCTACTTCACGTGGCTCGACGGCCGCTTCCAGGAGGAGGAGCGCGCGGCCAAAGAGGAGGGCGGCGACCCCGAGGTGTGGATGGTGCACAGCGGCGGCTTCTACGTCGTGGGCAAGCGCAAGACGCCCTCGCTCAAGCGGCTCCACTGGTTCCGCTGGGAGGCGGCCGCGACGTGGCTGAGCGGCATGGTGCTCCTGACGCTCATCTACTACCACGGCGGCGCGATGGTTGACGTGGACGTGCGCGACATCGGCGCGTGGACGGCCGGGGGCTTCGGCGTCGGGATGCTGTTGGTAAGCTGGATCGTCTACGACCTGCTGTTGCGCTCCCCGCTCGCGCGCAACGAGAAGGCTTTCGCGGTGGTCGGCTATGCGCTCATCGTCGGCGCGGCCTACATCTCGACGCACGTGCTGAGCGGGCGCGCGGCCTACATCCACGTCGGCGCCTCCCTCGGCACCATCATGTTCCTCAACGTGTGGCAGGGGATTCTGCCCGCGCAGCGCCGCATGATCGCGGCCGTCAAGGAGGGCCGCGCGCCCGACCCGGCCGAAGGCGCGCGCGCCAAGCTGCGCTCGAAGCACAACACCTTCATGGTCGTGCCCGTCGTCTTCACGATGATCAGCAACCACTACCCCGTTTCGACCTACGGCCGCGACTACAACTGGGTGGTACTGTCGGCGCTCGTCCTCCTGGGCTGGGTCGCGGCGAAGCTCATCCGCCGCGCGTGAGGCGGAAGCCCGATCGTGAGGGAGGGCTCGGGTCTTAGACGGTGGTGCATGGCGGAGGGGATAAGCCCTCCCTCACGGTCGGGCTTCCGCCTCTTAGAGGAAAGACGCGATGGGTTCCGTCGGAGTGCCGGAGCGCGTGGGCGACGAGACGTGGGCCGAGTTCTGCGGGCGCGTGGACGCGGCGCTGGCCGAGTACCTGCGCGCGGGGCGCGCGGGCGTGCGCTACCGCGGCTGGTGCGTGACTTTGGACACGAACGTGGTGCCGGCGGCCGCGGCCGCCGCGGTCGTCACGCGCATGCGCGCGCCGTTCGTCGGGCGCGGCCAGTTCCGCTTCAAGTTGCAGCGGCGCGACCTGCTCGACGCGCTCGCGCGGCGGCTGCGCATCCATTCGAGCGAGACCGGCCAGTCGGACTTCGACCGCGAGTTCGTCATCCGCTCCGAGGACGACGAGGGCGTCCGGCGCCTCTTCGACTCGCCCGACATCCGCCGCCTCATACAGTCGCAGCCCTCCATCAACCTCGAAGCGCGCGCGGGCGACGGCCCCTTCGGCGCGAGCCTCCCCGAAGGCGTGGACGAACTCGTCCTGCGCGCGCCCGGCTTCGTCACCGACGCCGAACGCCTCCGCCGCCTCTTCGCCCTCTTCGCCCTCATGCTCGACCGCCTCTGCGAGACGGGCGCCGCCTGCGACGACGAGCCCGGCGTCACACTCTAGAGCGCTTTTCATTCGAGTACATACGGCGTGAGCTTTCAACACAGAGGCACAGAGACACGGAGACACAGCTTCAAGAGCTATTACTCAACCAGCCGTGCCTCTCTGTGTCTCTGTGTCTCCGTGTTGAAAGGTCTCTCGGTCACACTCAACTTGCTAATTGTAATAAGAGTTGAAATCTCAAATCTGAAATTTCGACTTCTCACCTGTACCAACTCGCAATCGTGAAACGCTCGCCGCCGGTGACGGGCTCGACCTCGTGCGTGGTCTCGGCGCGGAAGGCGACGAGCGTGCCGGCCTCGCCCGTTAACCTGACGGGCGAGGCCGCGACGCGCGGGTGGAAGACGAGCGAGCCGCCGCGGTATGTGTCCGACTCGGATGTTTCCGTTTGGGTGTTGAGGAAGATGACGGTGGAGACTTTTCTGCTTTCGCGTTCCGAGCGGAGCATGCCGGTGTTGCCGTCCTGGTGCGCGACGAAGTAGTCGCCCGCCTCGTAGCGGAGGAACTGCGGCTCCTCCAACTCGCCGAGAGTCAACCCGAAATATTCTCCCACCGCGCCCATGCGCGTGAGCAGAAGCCGCCTGACGAGTTCGTCAATTTCAAGTGGCGGCGAGACGCGCGTCGTCCTGCGCACGCGCTCGTCCACCGAGCCCGTATCGTTGCGCCCGTAGACGGTCGCGGGACGCCCGCTTGAGGCGCGCACGGCGGCGAAGACCTCTGCGAGCGCGGCCGGGTCGAGGAAGCCGCGCTCGACGAAAAGGTCGAGGTCTGCCGTCGCGCCGCCCGTGCTCATTGGCGGCCCGCGCCGATGGGGTCGCCGGGCGGGGCGGGCGGCGGCGGCGTGCGTTTGCGCGGCGCGTCGGGGCGCGCGAGGAAGCGCTCGATCTCTTCGCGGGTCGAGCGCTTGTGCGCGTCCGTCGGCTCGAAGCCGACGGCGGTGCCGCCCCCCGCGGTGTCGCTCAGCAGGAGCCAGCGCAGCCCCTCGGTTGCGACCGCGCGCGCCTGCGGCGAGGCGCCGTCGTCGGCCGCCAAGTCCATCAGGCGCATGACGACGAGGCTCTGCACGGCGCGCTGGACGGCCGCGTGGTACGGGTCGCGCGGCACGGGCGCGCGCCAAGTGCGCGCGAGGAGTGCGTCCACCACATCGCCGAAATCGGGGTTCGAAGAATCGAGCGCGTGGAACTGTATGAGGCGCTCGGCGCGGCGCGGTTCGAGCAGGCGCGAGACGGCGAGGTCGGCGGAGACGACGGCCGCGGCCACGGGGTCGAAGGCCGGGTCGGTGCGCTTGGCGAACAACTCCTGCGTGCCGCCCTCGTAGCCGAAGGCGCGCGGCGGAATCAGTTGGAGTATGCGCGGCGGCACTATCAGCTCTTCGACCTTGAGCGTGTCGAGCACGGCCGCGAGCGCCTCGCGCTGGCGCGCGGCGGGCACGACCTTCTGCACCTCGGCCGGGCTCGTGCCGCCCGCCGCCGTCTTCACCGCGTAGGTGTAATAGAGGCCGCCGACCGACTTGACCGCGGCCTGAAGTTGATAGCGATGATGCAGGTAGAGCGGCAGGAACTTCGCTTCGAGCAGCGAGAGCGGCGTGCCCCTCTGGATGTTTGCGAGGCCGAACTGGCCCATCGCGATGCGCCGCACCTGCATCTCGTGGCGCAGCGACGCGACGGGGTCGGGGCCGTTGTCCCAGAGGTTCGCGAGCGGGTGCGCCGCGCCCGCGGGCCGCGCGTCGTTGTCGGACATGAAGAGCATCCCGGCCCTGATGCCTTCGGTCAAGACCTTCTCAAGCTCGGCCGCCTCGTCGGCGCCCGGCGCGAACTGCGCGTAGGCGTAGGTGATGGCGAACTTGTCGTAGGCGCCGATGCCGACGGCGTAGGCGTTGGTGAGGTCGAGCCGGCCGTTGCTGATCTCGACGAGCGGGGCCGGGTAGTCCATCACCGAGCCGCGGCCGTAGGTGCTGGCGGCGAAGTTGTGCGTGAGTCCCAGGGTGTGCCCGACCTCGTGCGCGGAGAGCTGGCGTATGCGCGCCAGAGACATCCGCGCGAGGTCGTTCGACGGGTCGAGCTGCGCGAGGTATTCGGCGTCGTCTACGAAGGCGCCCAGTTCACACCCCGGCCACGTCGAGCCCATGCCGCGCGTCTGGTCGCCGAAGGTGGGGACGAGCCCCGAGCCGATGAGGTTGTCCTGCCGTATGCGTTGGGAGTCGAGCGTGACGACGCCCTTGATTATCTCGCCGGTGCGCGGGTCTGTGATGCTTGAGCCGTAGGCCCAGCCGCGCGTCGAGCGGTGCACCCAGTTGATGACGTGGTAGCGCGCGTCCATCGGGTCAACGTTCGGCGGGAGAATCTTCACCTGGAAGGCGTCGCGGAAGCCCGCAGCCTCGAACGCCTGCGCCCACCACGCGCAGCCCTCGACGAGCGCGCTCCGGATGGGCTCGGGCGCGCCCGAGTCAACGTAGTAGACGATGGGCTTGACGGCCTCGGAACGGGCGGCCTGCGGGTTCTTCTTCTCAAGGCGGTGGCGGACGATCCAGCGCTTCTCCAAAGGCTCGGTGAAGGGCGAGGCGTAGTCGTAGAACTCGACGGCGTTGACGCCGACGCGCGGGTCTAGGGGGCGCGGGCGGTAGTTGTTGTCGGGAAGCTCGACGAGCGAGTGGTGCTCGCGCACGGTGACGGCCTGCGGGTTGGGCACGGTCTCGCGCACGAGCTGCCCCGTCGGCCCCTCGGCCGTGAAGGTGAGCGTCGCCTCGACCTCCGTGTTCTTCGGGAAGGCTTTGGTGCGCGGCAGGTAGACGGCGCTGCGCGACTCTTCGAGCCGATACTGCCCCTGGTTCGCCTCGCGCAGGCGGTCGGCCACGCCGTGCGCGTCGCGCAGGAAGAACGCGGTGGCGTCCACGAGGACGCGCGGCCCTTCGGCGGCCTCTACTTTAAAGCCCCAGATGACGGAGCGCGCGAATGACTCTTCGACGGCGCGCCGCTCGGCCGCGTCGCCGGTGACGGCGCGGTAACGCTGGTTCGGCTCGACGAGGAGGACTTTCGGGCCGACGCGCTCGAAGTGGACGACGCGCGTGTCGCCGAGCTGCCCGCGGTCGAGACCCAGAGGGTTCGAGCCGACGCCCGTCGGCAGAGAGACCTGATAGAGGAAATCGGAGTTGAAGCGCGAGACTTCCAGCAGCAGCCGGCCCCCCTCGGCGTCCCAGTACAGTGGGAAGTAGCCGTCGAGTTTTTGCAGCCCGCGCGTCGTCTCCGCGAATGACTTGCTGCGCCCATGCCGCTGCTCCTGCGCCGCCGCGGGCACCAGCGTGAGGACGATGACGAAGAGTGTGGTTAAGAAGTGTCGCATAGATTTCTTCCTACAAAGTGAGTGTCGTCAGGCCGGCCGCGCGGAGCTGCGCGTTGACCGAGTCGAGGTCTCTTCCCTTCAATTCATTCCAGGCCGACATCGCTTCGCGGAGGCGGCGTTGCAGGTCTGACGACGCGGCGGCGGCCTGCGTCGTGGGCGCGGCGTCGGCCTGTTGCAGCACGCCGTACAGAGTCGCGAATTGGGAATGGAGTTGGTTGAAGTCGGGCGCCGCGGTGCCCGCGCCCGCGACGCCTTCGAGCGCCGCGGCCTTCTTGTCGAGCGCCGTCAACGCGTCGCCCAACGCCGGCGGGAGGGGGGCGGAGCGCGTGCGCAGGCCGTTTATCTGCGCCCGAATCTTCTTGAGGCCGGCGAGCGCTTCGAAGGTCTGGGTCATCCCTTCGGCCATCTGCACCGATAACGCGAACTGCTGTTCGAGGCCGGCGGGCGGCGTCTTGACGCGCGGATCCATCTCGACGCGGAGCGTGCGCGTGTGGGTCTTGCCGCCGGCCGTCAGTTTCAAAGTGTAGTCGCCGGGCAGCACCGAAGGGCCGAGCGGGTGGCGCGGCGTGTCGCGGTAGATGGACGAGATCGGGAACTCGCGTCTGAGTGCCTTCGGCTCGGGGTGGTGCAAGTCCCACACGAAGCGCTGCATGCCGGCTGTGGCGGGCAGCACGCGCGGCGGACGAATCCAGTAGGTCGGGTAGGCCAGTTCCTTCTCGTCAACGAACTCGGGGCGGTCGTCGCTGCGGAAGCGCCGGACGAGTTGGCCCGCACGGTCGAAGATTTCGAGGACGACGGGCGTCGTCGAATCCGCCTTCAGATGGTAGTTGATGACGGCGCCGTCGGGCGGGTTCTGCCCCGCGGGCTCTTCGGGCGGGAGCGGCGTGTCGGTGTTGACGTTGCGGCGGACGCGGTAGGCGGTCTGCGGCGCGAAGAGGAAGGAGTCCGAGGCCGCGACGTTCGCATCAATCTGCCGGAGCGGCGTGATGTCGTCGAGAATCCAGAAGGAGCGGCCGTGCGTGCCGACGACGATGTCGTCGCGGTGGACGACGAGGTCGCGGATGGAGGTCGCGGGCATGTTCAGGCGGAGCGGCTGCCACTCGTCGCCGTCGTTGAACGAGACGTAGACGGCGCGCTCCGTGCCCGCGAAGAGCAGACCCTTCCGCACCGGGTCTTCGCGCACGGCGTTGACGGGGTCTGCGGGCAGGCCCTTAACAATCTCCGTCCAGGTCTTCCCGCCGTCGTGCGTGCGGTAGACGTGCGGGCGCAGGTCGTCGCGGCGGAAGCGGTTGACGGCGACGTAGGCCGTCTGGTCGTCGAAGTGGCCGGCGTCGATGATGGAGACCTTGCTCCACGAAGTGAGCGCGGGCGGCGTGATGTTCTTCCAGCTCTTCCCGCCGTCGCGCGTGAGGTGGATGAGGCCGTCGTCGGTGCCGACCCAGATGGTATCGGCGTTCCTGTGCGACGGCGCGACCGTGTAGATGACGCCGCGGCGCGGCATGGTCGCCATGTCGGGCTTGGTGTAGACGCCGATGGACTGAGGGATGTCGTAAGTCTCGCGCGTGAGGTCGGGACTGATGACCTCCCAACTGTTCCCGCCGTTCGTCGTCTTGAACAGGACGTTGCCGGCGTAGTAGAGCACGCGCGGGTCAACGGGCGAGAAGAGAACGGGCGCGGTTCTTAAGAATCTATACTTGCCCGTGCGGACGGCCTCGGGCGCGATGTTGACGACTTGCCCGGTCGTCTTGTCGAAGCGCGAGAGCCTGCCGCCGTAGACGATGTTCGGGTTCAGGGGGTCTGCGGCGACGTAGCCGTACTCCTCGGCGCCGACCGTGCGCCAGTCGCGGAAGGTGATGGCGCCGTTGTCGCCGCGGCTGGTGGTTCCGACCGACCCGCTCTCCTGCTGGCCGCCGTAGACCCAGTAGGGGAACTGGTTGTCGGTCGAGACGTGGTAGAACTGCGCGGTCGGCTGGTTGTACCAACTGCTCCACGTGCGCCCGCCGTTGACGGTGATGGTCGCGCCCTGGTCGGTCGCCAGCAGGACGATCTGAGGGTTCTCCGGGTTGATCCAGATGGTGTGGTAGTCGTCGCCGCCGGGCGCGCCCTTCCACGCGTGGAAGGTCACGCCGCCGTCGGCGGACTTGTACGACGAGGTGTTGCCGGCGTAGACCACTTCCGGGTCGCGCGGGTCAACTTTGAGTTCGGCGAAGTCGCTGCCGCGACCCCACACGCGCACCTCGGCGTTGACGCGCCGCCAGGACTCGCCCGCGTCGTCCGAGCGGTAGACGCCGCCGAGCTGCGGCGCGTCAACGTTGGCGTAGAGCCGTCGCGGGTCTGAAGGCGCGACGGCGATGCCGATGCGGCCGAGTCCTTGTTCAAACGTCGGCAGGCCCTTCGTCAACGGCCGCCACGTCGTCCCGCCGTCGGTGGACTTGAAGAGGCCGCTCGCTGGCCCCTGCCACGCGCCGTTCTCCCAGGGGCCCTGCCGCGCCGCCCACAGCACGGCGTAGACGGTGCGCGCCGTCGCCGGGTCGAAGGCGAGGGCGATGGCCCCCGTGTTCTCGTCTTTGTAAAGAACCTTCTCGAACGTCCTGCCGCCGTCGGTCGAGCGGAAGACGCCGCGCTCCTCGTTGGGGCCGTAGGGGTGGCCGAGCACGGCGACGAAGAGGCGCTCGGGGTCGCGCGGGTCGACGATGATGGAGCCGATCTGCTGGCCGTCGCGCAGGCCGAGGTGCGCCCACGTGCGGCCGCCATCGGTTGACTTATATAGCCCATCGCCGGTCGAGAGGTCGGGGCGCTGCAAGCCTTCGCCGCTGCCGACGTACAGCGTGTCCGGGCGCGAGGGCGCGACGGCGAGCGCGCCGATGGAGCCGGTCGGCTGTTCGTCGAAGATGGGCGCCCACGTGTGGCCGTAGTCGTCGGTCTTCCAGACGCCGCCGTTGTTGACGCCGATGTAGAAGACGTTGGGGCGACCCGGCACGCCCGTTGCGCCCACGGTGCGCCCCGCGCGGAACGGCCCGATCATGCGCCAGCGCAGCGACTGGTAGAGCCGCTCGTCGAACTGCTGCGCGGCGGCCGAGAGCGCGGCGAAGACGATGAAGAAGACCGGCAGGACGCGGCGCGTCGTGGTCACGTGTTATCTCCTCTTCGACTTGCGTGTGGCGCTACGGGAATTTCACCACAGAGACACAGAGGCAGGGCTAAAAGCAATTAAAAGCTGTGCCTCTGTGTCTCTGTGGTGAACCACTCCGTCGCCACGTCCAATCAACGAAGTCATAACTCCTCACTCGAACCCGCGGAGCGGCATTGAGGGCGCGCGGCGCAGCCAGTTGTCTACGGGGTAAAGAGAGCCTGCCTCGATGACGTGGAGCGTGTAGGCGTGGCGCGAGCGCGGGCTGCGGTTGGCGCGACTCAGGTGCGGGAGCAGGCTGTGGAGCAGGACGAGCGAGCCCTTCTTCACTTCGAGGGGGACGAGCCCTTCGGTCGGCCACGGCCGTTCGTCGTAAGTCTCGAAGCGCGTGCCGCCGCCCTCGGCGCGCAGGAAGCGCGACTTGAGCCCCGCGCGGTGCCCGCCCGCGAGCGCCCACAGGCAGCCGTTCTCCTGCGTCGCGTCTTCGAGCGCGAACCAGAGCCCCGTCACCGTCAGCGGCTCCGTGTAGAGGAAGGTCGCGTCCTGGTGGCACGTCACCTCGCCGCCGATGCGCGGCTGCTTGAAGATGTACATCGACTGCACGAGCAGCGGGCTGCGGTAGCCGAGCGAGCCGACGAGGGACTTGAGCGACGGCGTGCGCGAGAAGCGAGCGAAGGCGGGGTCGAGGTCGTGCAGGGCGTGGCCGATCTTGTTTATCGCCCGCCCCTTCTCTTTCACCAGACGCCCTTCGGCGTCGAACGCGTCCTCCTCGAAGAAGAAGCGCACCTTGTCGCCCGACCCGAGAAAGTATTCGTCGCTCTTGCGGGTCTGCTCGCGCGTCGTGAAGACGGAGAGGGCCGCGCCCGGCTCGAACCCTTCGACCAACTCGACGGCGCGCGCGCGCAGGCGGTCGCACTCGTCGGCGGCGACGAAATCCTCCAGCACGAGGAATCCGTCGCGCTCGTAATTCGAGAGCTGTTCGGGCGTGAGCATCGTTTAAGGAGTCGAAATTTCAGAGTCGAAATTTCAACTCAATCTCATCTGCTGCGCGGCGCCGTCGCGTTCTGGACGAAGGCGGCGGCGTCGCGCTTGAGCTGTGCGAGCGAGGTCTGGTCGATGTACATCATGTGGCCGGCCTCGTAGAAGGTGGTCGTGACGCCCGCGCGCAGGGTGGGGTCGAGCCCCATGTGGCGCAGTGTGTACTCGGCCGCGAAGTAGGGCGTCGCGAGGTCGTAGTAGCCCGAGGCGACGAAGAGCTTCATGTAAGGGTTCTTGTTGAAGGCGCTGCGGAGCGCGTCGCTGGTGTCGGCGTAGGCGTTGTCGGAGCCGAAGTCCCAGCGGCCGACGCCGCCGCCGAGGATGTAGTATTCGAGGTCGGAGCGGAAGCCCAGTTCCGAACGCACGTACTGGTTGAAGGTCGCCGTGTAGGGCGGACGAATGGCGGCCATGCTCGGGTCGAAGTCGGGACGCTCGGTGACGGCGAGGTCGTCGATGCCCTTGAAGCGCCCGTCGAGGCGGCCGACTGTGCGCTTCTGGTCGCGCAGAAGCTCCTTGTCGAAGCGCTGAATCTCGATGCGGAGGTCGCTGTTGTCGATGAAGGTCTTGCTGAGCCCGGTGTAGCGGTTGAGGCGGTCGATGACCTCCTGCCGCTCGGCGGCGGTGAGCCGATCCCCTTTCGCCAACGCCACCGTGTAGTCGGTCGCGGCCCAGCGCTCAACCTCGTCGAGGAAGCGGCGCAGGTCTGTGCCCTGCACGTCCGCGGGCAGGCGCTTGTGATACCAGGCGATGGCGGCGTAGGTCGGGAGGAAGAGAACGTAGGGCAGGTCGTTCCCCCTGGCGAAGCGCGCCGTCTGAAAGTTCATGATGGTCGAGACGAGCATGACGCCGTTGAAGGCGATGCCGCGGTCTACGAGGTAGCCGGAGAGCCCGGCGGCGCGCGTCGTGCCGTAGCTCTCGCCGACGAGGAAGAGCGGCGAAGTCCAGCGCTGATTCCTGACGAGGTAGAGGCGTATGAACTCGCCGACCGACTGGATGTCGCCCTGAAGGCCGAAGTAGCGGCTGGCGAGGTCGGGGCGCGCGGCGCGGCTGTAGCCGGTGCCGACAGGGTCGATGAAGACGAGGTCGGTGAAGTCGAGCCACGTCTGCTCGTTGTCAACGAGTTGGAAGGGCGGCGGCGGCATCGCGCCGTCGGGGAGCATCTGCACGCGGCGCGGGCCCAGCGCGCCGAGGTGGAGCCAGACGGAGGAGGAGCCGGGGCCGCCGTTGAAGGAGAACATCAGGGGCCGCCGCGCGCGTTCGCCCGCGCCGTCGAGCGTGTAGGCCATGTAGAAGATGCGCGCCTCGGTCTCGCCCGCGGCCGACTTGAGCGGCATGACGCCGGTCGTCACCGTGTAGCGCAGCGTGCGGCTGCCCGCCCTTATCTCATGTTTGGTCACGGAGGGCGGGCCGTCCGTCGTCGCGGCGTCGCGTTCGCCGGGTGTTGGGGTCGGGATCGGCGTCGGGGTCGGGGTGGGCGTGGCCGCGGCGGGCGTCGCGCGCGGCGTGTCCTGCGGAGGGGTCGCGGCGGGTTGCGGCGTCGGCGGCTGCTGCCGCGCGTTGAGCGGGGCCGCGGCCGTAAAGCAGAGCGTGAGCAGGAGCGCGAGCCTCCGTGTAGAACTTCCCCTCGTGCGACGGGCGTGCGCGTGGCCTCGCATCTGTGCGTGTGAACCTCCGGTTGGAATGGGCAAACAGGTTAAGTCGCGGACTGGGCCGCTGTCAAAACGCACGCCGGGCGGTAAAAGTTTCGAGGGACTGGCGGCAACTGCGCGGCCGCCTCTTCCGACCCGTCTTCAAACGCGCGTCAGCGGAGCGTGACCGTGAGACGGTAGCGCAGCGAGAGCTTCATGCGCCGGAGCGTCGCCTCGTCGGGGTCGTCGGGGCCGTCCTCGACGGAGACGGTAATCTTGTAGACGCCGCCGCGCGGCAGCGCGCCCGCCCACTCGCGCGGGCCGCCGTAAGGGTAGTCGCCGAAGTCCGGCGGCAGATTCCCCCCCTCGTCCGTCACGTGAAAGACGGCGGCGGACTCGTCCGCCTCGCCCACGCGCACGCGGCCCGAGGTCACGCGCACGGACAGGCGCTGCCCGGCCTTCGCGCGGAAGGTGTACGCGTGACGCGCCTCGCGCGTGCCGGGGCGGAGCACGCCACTCGCGGCGGCCGCGCCGCGCACGAGCCGCAGGCGCCTGACGCTCTGCGCCGAGGCGTCGTGCGCGCCGGGCAGTAGTAAGAGGAGGAGTGTGAGCGCCGTGAGCTTGAGAGTCTGTTTAATGTTCACGTCGGGTTCTAACGTCGGGCGAAGTGGCTCGGCGCAGCCATTATCTTTCTCTCCCGGCCGATTTCAAAGCCCGAGCGCGCGAAGACTAAAAGACGCTCAGAGACGGACGGCGTGGCTGCGGCCTTCGAGGTAGTGGAGCCAGAGCAGGCGCGCGGCCACGGCGCGCCAGGGTCGCCAGGGTTCGGCCAGCGCGTCCAGCTCGTCGGCCGACGGGCGCGCGGGCAGCCGCTTGACCTGCTGCGCGGCCAGTTGGAGCGCGAGGTCGCCCGCGGGCCACGCGTCCGGGCGCAGCAGCGCGCGGAGGAGATAGATTTCGGCCGTCCACGCGCCGACGCCCTTGAGCTTGAGGAGTTCGGCGCGCACCTCTTCATCGCTCGACGAAGAGAGTTTCGCGAAGTCCAACTCCCCGTCGAGGACGGCGCGCGCGAGCAGTCGGCAGTAGAGGGCCTTCTGCCTGCTGAAGCCGAAGGCGCGGAGCTGCGCGTCGTCGAACGAGAGAAAGTTTTCGGGCGTGACCTGCCCGGCGGCCGCGCGCAGGCGCTCGAAGGCCGCGAGCGCGGAGGCGAGCGACACCTGCTGTTCGAGTATCGTGAGCACGAGCGTCGCGAAGCCCTCCGCGCGCTCCCACAACGGCGGCATGCCGTAAGCGCCCGCGACGCGCGCGAGGTCTGCGTCTGTCTCCGACAGCGCCCTCACGCCCCGCGCGAGCGCGCCGGCCGTCAACCTTCTCGATACAACTTTTTTCGCGGGCATCCGCGTGAGACTAACACAGAGCCGTCAGCTCACTGCCTACTGCCATCTGCCTGCTGCCTACTCGTCCTCTTCCTCTTCCGCCTCGGCGCGCAGGCCCAGGCGCATGGCGTCGAAGGCGGGGAGGCGGGCGGGCTCGGGCATGGGGGAGGTGGGGCCGCGTGCGGAGAACCAGATGGCCTCGTTGAGGACGCGCGGGTCGGCCATGTCGGCGTGCTCCATGTCCTGCTCGGACGTGCGGCGCATCCAGTAGAGCGTCGCAGCGTCGCGCGCCTCCGCGGTGACGAGGTTGTCGGGCGCGACCTCGGGCAGCAGCGCCTTGTAGGGGCGGAGGTCTGCTTCGCGTCGAAAGATGTCCACGGGCACGGCCGTCGCGTCGAGCAGGTTCATCGGCTCCATCCCGAGCAGCAGCTCCATCGTGCGGATGAAGCTGACCGTGTTGTGGAACTCGTGGACGAGCGCGCCGGGGCGGTTGTAGGCGCTGATGACGAGCGCGACCGAGCGGTGGCAGTCCACGTGGTCGGGGCCGTCCTGCGCGTCGTCCTCGACGACGAAGATGGCCGTGTCGCGCCAGTAAGGGCTGTGCGAGACGGCCTCGACGAGACGGCCGAGCGCGTAGTCGTTGTCGGCCATATAGAACTGCGGCGTCGGCCGATTCGCCCTCACGCCGTTGGTGTGGTCGTTCGGAAGTCTGACGATGGAGAAGTTCGGGAGCGTCGTCCCCCTTCCGGTCTCGCGCGCAGCGACGTAGCCGCGGAACTCTTCGAGCCACACGGAGAGGCGCGAGTAGCCGCGCAGGCGCCCGTCCGTATGTGACGGGGCGACGAGCGGGTCGAACGTGCCGCCGGACTCGCGCGCCGCGCGGTACGACTCGGCGGTCATCGCGTCGGGCGTCGTCATGTCGAAGTTGCGGAAGGTCGGGCTGTGGTGTCCTTCGAGCGACCTCTTCGTCGGGAGCGCGCGGAGGGTCTGCGTCGTGTCGGGGTAGCGCTTCGACTGGTTCCTCGTCAGAGACGACACGTCCGCCTCCGAGATGGTGCCGACGAACTCGCCGTAGGTGCGATAGGTGAGCCCGGCGCGCGCCGCGGCGTCCCAGAGGTAGAGCGTCTCGGGCTCGGTCACGTCGCGCCGGCCGTTGAGGTAAGGCACGTGGCGGCGCATGAAGTCGGCGATCTCTTCGGCGCCGTCTTCGGGGCCGAAGGCCGGCCGCGCGCCTGCGAGCGGCCAGACGCTGGGCATGCGGTTGAAGCCCTCGTAGTCGTACGTGCGCCCGCGCCCCGAGTAGCCCCAGCGGTAAGCCTTGTCGAGGTAGTCGGTCGAGAAGGCGGCCGTTGACCAGTTGTGCCCGTCGGGGCTCGCCTCGGCGTTGACGAAGAAGCGGTCGAAGAGGCCGAAGCGCAGGGCCAGAGCATGGTGGTTGGGCGCGACGCTCTGTCGCTCACCCCTCTGCGTGCGCGCGGCCTCGCCTGCGCCGAAGATGGCGATTGAGGGGTCGCCGTCGGCACGCGTGCCGTCGCCGGATGTCTTCAGGTCGCCGAAGACCTGGTCGTAGGTGCGGTTTTCCTTGATGACGTAGATGACGTGTTTGATGGGCGAGCGCCCGCCGAAGAGTTCGCGGCGCGGCGCACCCACAAGGTTGTTGTTGCGCATCACGGCCTGCGTGTGTCGCGCGAGTTCGCGCTCGGTCGGCTCGTGGAGCGACGCGAGGTTCCCCGCGACGAGAGAGATGCTGTACTGGCCGCCGTGGTCGCCGTGCCCCGTGCCGAAGGGGAAGCGCGCGGTCGGCATGTTCGGCGCGCGCCCCGAGTTGTCCACCACCATCGAGGAGTTGGCGAAGCCCGTCCCCTTCCCGTTGCCGACGAAGACCACGCCGCCCACGACCGCGACGGCCGAAGGGTACTGCCCCGTGGGGATGAAGCCGCGCACGACGGAACGTTGCGCGTCGCGTTCGTCGTCTTCGCGCGCGGCAGTCCTTCCTCTTCTTCCCTCGACGCCGCGCGACGCGCCGGAGAGGGTGACGACGGCGATTGAGTTGCTGTGCGCGTTGGCGACGTAGAGCGTGCGGCCGTCGTCGGAGAGCGCGAGGCCCTCGGGGCTTGAGCCGAGGCGCGCGCCTTCGGCGAGGCGCACGCCGACGCGCTCGACCTCGCGGTCGGTCGCCGTGTCGATGACCGAGACGCTGTCGTCGTTCGAGTTGACGACGTAGAGCCGCGAGCCCTTCCGGTTCAACTTCATGGCCGTCGGGTGACGCCCCACCGGCACGTACGAGACGCGCCGGCCGCCGGCCGCGAAATCGACGACAGCCACCGACTCGTCGTTCCAGCACGACACGTAGACCTTCCGCGCCGTCGCGGCCACGTCGTAAGGGTAGACGTGATACCCCAAGCCTCCGGCGGGCGCGGGCGTCGGCGGCGGCGCGACCCCCTGCTGATTTTTCCGCCCCGCGAGGTCGATGCGTTCGAGCGCGCGTTGGCCGCGCAGGTTGCGGACGATGCCGAGGCTGTCGCTGAGGTTGTTGGCGACGTAGAGCGTAGCGCCGTCGGGCGAGAGCGCGAGCCCCGTGGGGTAGACGGCCGCGCGGCCGGAGTTGTAGCGCGGGGCGGCGGGGCGCGTCGCGAAGCCGCTCACGTCGATGGAGTACGCCTCGACCTTCGTGTCGGGCCCCTTCGAGCCGGGGATGATGGGCTCCGCAGTGGTGGGCAGGAAATCGAACGTCCAGACCTTGTTCTCGAAGCCGCCCGAGACGTAGAGCGTGTAGAAGCCTTCGTGGTCGGGGCGCGGCGAGAAGACGAGGCCGACGTTGGCGCTCTGCGGCTCGGGGAAGTAGACGTTCTGCGTGACGGCCGGCGGGCGTAGCGAGAGGTCGATGACGGCGAGCGACTGCTGCCCCTTGTTCGTCGCGGCGTCGAACTGCACGCCGTAGCCGCTGTTGACGACGACGAGGAAACGCCCCCCGCCCCTCGGCCCCATGTGGTCGGGGCTGCGGACGAAATTAACCGGCAGAGAGCCCACAGCCGGCAGTCCCGTCGTCAGGTCTTTGACGAGCGACCCGGCGGGCGTGATGCGACGGCCTCCGGAGGCGGGCTGGTTCCTGACCGTGATGTCAGCGGAAGAGTTGACGAGTCCGAGCGCCGCGGCCCCCAGCGCGACGAAACCAGCGAGCAGGAGCGCGCGCGCGGAAGGCGCGTGTGGACGTTCGGGGCGGCGGTTCATCTCTCGGGACTTCCCTTCAGCGCCGGAACCCTCTCGCGATCTGCGCGTTGCCCTCGATGATGCGCGTGGTCGTCGCCGCGTCCGCATCCATCGACCAGTTGCCGGCCTCAAACGTGCCGCCGAGGATGACGCCGTCCGCGCGCGGGAACATGTAGAGCGAGTTGGCGAGGTAGCAGTAGTCCAGTTCGGGCTGCGGCAGCAGCACCTCGATCTGGCCGCGCATCGACGCGAGCCCCTGGTCGCCGAAGAGTCCGCGCGCGCCCAAGCCCGTGCAGTTGAAAATCACGCGCTCGGGAAGCTGTGCCACCTCCTCGCGCGTCTTCAAATCCCGCACGACGAGTTTGCCCCCCGCCGTGTAGAAGTCGCGCAGGAGCGCGCGCAGGTACGTCTGCGGCTCGATCATCAGCGAGGTGAAGCGCCTGACGTAAGGGTAGCCGAAGAGCGGACGCGCGTCCGCGTAGCGGCGTATCTCCGGGTAGAGTTCGGCGCCCCCCGTCGGCTCGTGGCCGGGCGGCTCAGGTTCCGTGCGCAGCGTGTAGGTCTCCATCCAGCGGACGCCGTACTCGGCGCCGACGTAGGACTGGAACTCGCGGTGCGCGAGGCGGCACGCCAACTCGAAGCGCTCGACGAACGTGGCGGAGACCCTTTGCGGGTCGTAGACGTGCGTCGGGTACCACAGCGCCCCCGCGACGTTCGAGGTCGTCTCGGGCGGGAGTTCCCTCGTGTAGAGGGTCACGGCCTTGCCGCGCCTCTGGAGCGTGCGTGCCGTCGAGAGCCCGACGACGCCGCAGCCGAGAACAGCGGCCGTCTTGTCCTCAAGGTTGCGCGCCTGCTCCGCCGCCAACAGCGCCACGCCCCACGAGAGCGACACGCCCCCGCCGCCGTGCCCGTAGTTGTGCACGACGACCTTCTCGCCCAGACGCTCGTTCGTGAGCACGAAGCCCTCTGCGCGGTAGGGACGCAGGCCCACGACCGTGCGGATGCGTCGGTCGCGCGCGACCTTGAGCGCCGGGAGGCGGCGCGGCGGCTCCTCCTGTGCGGCGAACGCTGCGCGCGCCGCCGGGCCGCCGCCGGCCAACGCCGCGTACGAGCCGGCCGCGAGCGCCGACGCCAGAAAGCTCCTGCGATCCGTCCTTGAAAATTTGTGCATGCGCCGCGAAGTTTATAGAAAGAGCGCGCGGTTGCGAAGATAAATTTTGGGGGAAACTTAAAAGGTGTTGGGTATCGGGTGTCGGATGTTGGGTGTCGGGTGTTGGATGTTGGGTGTTGGGTTGTTCTTACCAACACCTAACACCTAACACCCAACACACTCTCAAAGCTCCTCGAACTCGGACGCGCGCGCGACGATCTTCTCCTGGCGGAAGCGGCGCTCCAACCCTTCGCGGAACTCGCGCCACCACGCGCGGTCTAAATCTTCGGCCATCACTTCGAAGATGACGACGCGGTCGCGGCTCTCGTCGCCGCCCTCGCGCCAGATGCCTTCGCCGGGCGCGCGGCGGAAGGCCGTCACGCCGCCGAAGCGCGCGGCCAAGTCCTCGCTCACGCGGTCGAACTCCCCGGCGCCGAAGCGCCGCCCCTCGTTGTCGTAAAGCGGCAGCAGTATCTCGACGAGAAACATTTGTTGGAAAGTGATGAGTGATGAGTGATGAGTGATAAGAAGAAGACAAGGCGCATCTTCTCTTTCTTATTACTCATCACTCATCACTCATCCCTCCTAAGTTATCTCCTCGGCCGGACGGTGATGAAGGTCGAGCCCTCGTTGCCGCGCGTGATGAGGAGGAGCACGGGGCGTTCGCCCGCGGCCTCGACCGCGGCGCGGAGGTCTTCCGTCGAGCGGACGGGCTCGCGGTTCGCCTGCTCGATGAGGTCGCCCTGCCGGAGCCCCGCGTCGGCCGCGGGCCCCGCCGGGTCAACGTCCGTGACGACGAGCCCCTGCCTGTCGGCGGGCAGGCGCAGGCGCACGGCGAGTTCCGGCGTGAGAGGCGTCACGCCGACGCCGAGCCGCCCGCCGGCCTCGTCGCCCAGCCCGCCGCCGCCGCCGCCTTCATCTCTGCCGCGTCCGCCCGCGCTGTTCGCCTGAAGCTCGCCGACCGTGACCTTCACCTCCTGCTCGCTCCCGTCGCGCAGGATGAGGAGCGTGGCGTCGGTGCCCGGCTGTGTCGCGGCGACGTGGTTGCGCAGCTCGTTCGGCTCGTTGACGGCCGTGCCGTTGAAGGCCACTATCACGTCGCCCCGCCGCAAGCCCGCCTTCTCCGCCGCGCTCCCCGGCTGCACCGTGCTGACGACGACGCCCTTGACCTCCTTGAGGCCGAGGCCCTGCGCGAGGTCTTCGGTCACGGGCTGCACGACGACGCCGAGCTGCCCGCGCCGCACGCGCCCCTTGTTGATGAGCTGCTCGGTGACGGTGCGCGTCATGTTCGACGGGATGGCGAAGCCGATGCCGATGTTGCCGCCCGAGGGGCTGAGGATTTGCGAGTTGATGCCGATCAGCTCGCCCGCCGTGCTGACGAGCGCGCCGCCCGAGTTGCCCTGGTTGATGGCCGCGTCGGTCTGGATGAAGTCCTCGAAGCTGCCGTCGGACAGCCCCGTGTAGCGCCCCTTGGCCGAGACGATGCCCGAGGTCACCGTCTGCCCGACGCCCAGGGGATTCCCGACGGCGAGCACCACGTCTCCGACCCGAACCTTGTCCGAGTCGCCGAGCGTGAGCACCGGCAAGTCCTTCGCCTCGACCTTGAGCACGGCGAGGTCGGAGGGCTGATCCGTGCCGACGAGCTTGGCAGGGATGGTGCGGCGATCCGTGAACTCGACCGTGATCTGCTCGGCGCCATCGACGACGTGGTGGTTGGTGACGATGTAGCCGTCCGGGCTGATGATGACGCCCGAGCCCATCGCGCGCTGGCGCGGCTGCTGCGGCTGCTCCAACTGCGGCTGGCGCCCGCCAAAGAAGTCGCGCAGCGAGGGGTCTTCGAGGAAGGGGTGCTGGCGCGGCGCACGCTGACGCTCCGCGCGGATGGTGACGACCGCGGGCGCGACGCGCGCGACCACGTCGGCGTAGGAGCCGGCGGCCGCGGGCACTGCGCCGCTCGACTGCGGCAGCGCGAACGGCGGCCGCCCCTCCTCCTGCGGCGGCCGCGGCCCCTCCTGCGCCCCTCTGCGGCACCCCGCGAGCGCGAAGGTGAAGGCGAGAATGATGACGGACGCGTTGAAAGCTCTTCTCATAATCGTGCCTCTCTTATAAAGTCACACGGCGCCTCGGCGCGCCTCGACTCTTACGAACGGTTCGACGAAGGAGTTTCTGCTGACCCTTATTTAACAACTACTCCGCCGCACAAGCAAAACCCGCCGCGACCTCCGCGCGACCCGGAGGGAACCGCGGGCGCCCGCCCGGCGTCATACGTTGTGACGTTGATGATGAGGACTTCGACCAAATCTTCTTTCGCGCTCGCGCTCGCGGCGCTCTCGTTCTTCAGTTCCGCCTGCGCCTTCGCCCCGCGCACGGGGACTGGCAAGGCCGGCAACGTCGCGGCGGCCGGCGCGGCGCGAAGGCCCCCGGACTTCGACGAGTACATGCGCGCCGACTTCGCCGCGGCCGACGGCTTCGACTTCCCCTTCGGCGACGGCGAGGGCGGCGGCTCCTACACCGACCGCGCCGGCGGCAAACGTCACGACGGCTGGTACGTGGCGACGCGCTTCGCCGAGCAGTACAGCATGGGCATGCACACCGGCGAAGACTGGAACGGCAAGGGCGGCGGCAACACCGACCTCGGCCAGCCCGTCCATTCGGTCGCCAACGGCCGCGTCCGCGTGGCGAAGAACTGCGGGCGCCTGTGGGGCAACGTCGTCATCATCGAGCACGTCTTCTACGAGAACCACGAGCGGCGCGAGATACACTCGCTCTACGCGCACCTCGACGAGATCAAGGTGAGCGAGGGCCAAGAGGTGCGCCGCCGGCAGTTGATAGCCACCATCGGGCAAGACCCCGACAAGCTCTTCAGCGCGCACCTGCACCTTGAGTTGCGTTGGGACGCGAGCCTCGCGCCGACCTACTGGCCCTCCTCCGACGGCAAGGACGCCGCGTGGCTGCGCGAGCACTACGCGGAGCCTTCGGCCTTCATCAAATCGCACCGCAAGCTCCACGTCCCGCAGGACGAGGGCACGCTCGTCCTGGTAGACCAGCAGCGTTACAGGGCGCGGCTCTATGCGGGCGGGCGCGCGGCCGGCGAGTACAACATCAGCCTCGGCCAGGGCGTGGGCGAGAAGCAGGTGCAGGGCGACAACAAGACGCCGAAGGGGATGTACTTCGTCGTCCAGAAACACCGCGGCGAGTTCCCCGGCGACTACGGGGCCTTCTACGGCGGCCACTGGATCAAGATCAACTACCCGAACAGGTACGACGCCGCCCGCGGCCGCGCCGCGCGCCTCATCACGCCCGCGCAGGAATCAACCATCGCCGCCGCCTGGGAGCGCCGCGCGCCCACCCTTGAGAAGACGCCGCTCGGCGGCGGCATCGGCTTCCACGGCTGGGCGCGCGAATGGGACGACAACGGCCCCCGCCACCTCTCCTGGGGCTGCGTCGTCCTCCACCTCTCCGACATTCACACCTTCTACGACCAACTCCCCACCGGCTCGATGGTCGTCATCTTCTAAACGCGGCCGGCGTCACTTCAACCTCCGCTTGTCGCGGACGAAGGCCGCCCGCTACCGCGAGTGGTTCTACTCTGTTCGCGCCTCTTGCCAATTCCCGGAATAGCATTAGAATGGAGCAATCTTTTTTGAATCAAGTGGCCGTCTCAGAGGACTCAGCAGGAGAATCTTAATGACGCGAACACGTGTCGCCGGCCTCTTCGTCGCCGTGCTCTTCTGTGCGTTCGGGGCGTGGGCGTTCGCCTCGGGCTCGCGCGCCGGGGCGCTCGCGGCGCAGCGTTCCGCGGGCCGCCGCGCCGACGGGCTCGCCGCGTGGGAGCAGGTCTACGGCGTGCTGACCCACCCGCGCTGCATCAACTGCCACACGGCGACCGACTACCCGCAGCAGGGCGACGAGCGCCGCCGCCACTTCGCCAACGTCGTGCGCGGGCCCGACGGCCACGGCGTGCCCGGCCTCAACTGCGCGAGCTGTCATCAGGAGTCCAACGCCGACAGCACGGGCGTCCCCGGCGGACACAACTGGCACCTCGCCCCGCTCTCGATGAAGTGGCAGGACGCGAACGACCGGCCGCTGTCGAGCGCGGCCGTCTGCCGCGCCGTCACAGACCGCTCGAAGAATCACAACATGGACGGCCCCAAGCTCCTCAAGCACCACGAGGAGGAGGCGCTCGTGCTCTGGGCGTGGCAGCCGGGGCGGCGCCCCGACGGGACGCTGCGCGAGACGCCGCCCATCACGCACGCCGAGTTTGTCAACGCGACCCGCCGCTGGGTCGAGGCCGGCACGCCCTGCCCCGCCCGCTAGACAAGGAGAACGTCCGATGGCGAAGTACCAGCTCAACGTCAACGGCGAGCGCCGGGAGGTCTCGGTTGACCCTTCGACGCCGCTGCTCTGGGTGCTGCGCGAAGACCTGAAGATGACGGGGACGAAGTTCGGCTGCGGCATCAGCGCCTGCGGCGCGTGCACCGTCCACGTCGCGGGCGTGGCGACGCGCTCGTGCGTGCTCCCCATCGCGCTCCTCGGCGAGCGCCCCGTGGTGACGATTGAGGCGGTGGCGCAAGACCCCGTGGGCCGCGCCGTGCAGGACGCGTGGGTCGAGAAGGACGTGGTGCAGTGCGGCTACTGCCAGAGCGGGCAGATCATGAGCGCCGTCGCGCTGCTCAAGCACACGCCGAAGCCGACCGACACGAACATCGACGAGTCGATGGGCGGCAACGTCTGCCGCTGCGCCACCTACGTCCGCATCCGCGAGGCCGTCCGTGCCGCCGCGCAGAAGCTCAAGTGAGGGAGGGAGGACGACCGTTGACAAACTCGAAGACGAAAGTCGAAGCCCCACGCCCCGACCGCCGCAGCTTTCTGCGCGCCACCGCGACCGCCGCGGGCGGCCTACTCGTCTCGCTCTACCTGAACAACGCGGCGACGGCGCAGGAGGGCGTCAAGCCCGAGCAGATACCGCCGCAGCCGAAGAAGGAGTACCCGCCCGACGCCTTCGTCCGCGTCACGCCGGACAACAAGGTCGTCATTCAAGTCAACCGCCTTGAGTTCGGCCAGGGCGTGCAGACGGCACTGCCCTTAATCCTCGCCGACGAGTTGGACGCCGACTGGTCGCAGGTCGTCGCCGAACTCGCGCCCGCGGCCGACGTTTACAAAGACCCTCTGTTCGGCATCCAGATGGTCGGCGGCTCGGGCTCCATCGCGCACTCTTACCAGCAGTACCGCGAGCTGGGCGCGAAGACGCGCGCGATGCTCGTCGCCGCCGCCGCCGCGCGCTGGAACGTCGCGCCCGACAAGTGCCGCACCGCGTCGAGCGTCGTCCACGGCCCCGCGGGCCAGTCGTTGAAGTACGGCGAACTCGCCGCCGCTGCCGCGCGCCAGCCCGTGCCCAAAACGGTGCGACTCAAAGAGCCTTCCGAGTTCAAACTGATAGGCAAGAAGGTCAAGCGGCTCGACAGCCGCGCGAAGTGCGACGGGTCTTTGAAGTTCGGCATAGACCTCGACCTGCCCGGCATGCTGGTGGCCGTCGTCGCGCGCCCGCCCGTCTGGGGCGCGAAGGTCAAACGCTTCGACGACCGGGCGGCGCGCGCCGTCGAGGGCGTGCGCGAGGTCTTCGAGATTCCCGTCACGCGCGGCGGGACGGGCGTCGCGGTCGTCGCAGACAAGTTCTGGCCCGCGAAGCGCGCGCGCGACCTCCTCAAGATCGAGTGGGACGACGCGGGTGTCGAGCGCGCCGACAGCGCGAAACTCTTCGAGCAGTACCGACAGCTCGCGCGCAGGGCGGGCTTGAGCGCCGCCGCGCGCGGCGACGCGAAGGCCATCGAACGCGTCGCGCCCGCCGACCTCCTCGTCGCCGAGTACGAGTTCCCCTATCTGCCGCACGCGCCGATGGAGCCCTTGAACACGACCGTCCGCTTCGACGGGGACGCGGCCGAGGTCTGGGCTGGCTCGCAGTTCCAGACCCTCGACCACGCGGCCGTCGCCGAGGTGTTAAGTCTCAAGCCCGAGCGCGTCACCTTCCACACCGAGATGGCCGGCGGCGGCTTCGGCCGGCGCGCTGTGCCCGACTCGCACGTGCAGCGCGAGTCGGCCGCCATCGCCAAACGATTCAAGGGGACGCCGGTCAAGCTCGTCTGGTCGCGCGAGGACGACATACGCGGCGGCTACTACCGCCCGATGCACGTCCACCGCGTCGAGATCGGCGTCGGCCGTGACGGCCTGCCCGACGCGTGGCGGCACGTCGTCGTCGGCCAGTCAATTCTGGCAGGCACGCCCTTCGCCATGATGATGAAGGACGGCGTGGACAACTCGGCCGTCGAGGGCGTCAACGACACGCACTACGCCGTGCCGAACTTCAACGTCTCGGTGCATCACCCGCAGGTGAACGTGCCCGTGCTGTGGTGGCGCTCGGTCGGCCACACGCACTCGGCCTTCGTGATGGAGACTTTGATCGAGGAGTTGGCGACGCGTGCGAAGATGGACCCGATTGCCTACCGGCGCAGGCTCATCAGGCCCGAGCCCGAGGCGAAGAAGCTCCTGTCCGCGCTCGACCTGATGGACGAGAAGAGCGCCGGTTGGCGGAACCGGCTCCCGAAGGGCCACGCCGTCGGCTTCGCCTGCCACGAGTCGTTCGGGACGGGCGTCGCCTGCGCGGCGGAAGTCTCCATCAGGAACAAGCGGCCGCTGATTCACCGCGTGACCGTCGCGGTCAACTGCGGGCTGGCCGTCAACCCGCTCACCGTCGAGAGCCAGTTCCAGGCGGGTGTCGGCTTCGGGCTCTCGCAACTGATGGCGGGCGGCGCCATCACGCTGAAGGACGGCGTAGTCGAGCAGCGCAACTTCGACACCTACGTCCCGCCCTACATGCCCGACGCGCCGGTCGCCGTCGATGTGCACATCGTCCCGAGCGCGGACGCGCCCACGGGCTGCGGCGAGCCGCCCGTCCCCGTCATCTCGCCCGCAATCGTCAACGCGCTCACGAAGCTCACGGGCAAGCGCTATCGCACCCTGCCGCTCGTCGCCGTCTGATTTGAACCGAAGGAAGAGGCGCGAAAGGAAAGTCAGACGGCCTTCTCCATCGTAAAGAGCGGCGTGCCGCACAACTCGTGAGGGCTCTCGTCACTGCGCCTGTACCCCGCGCTCTCGTAGAAACGCCTCGCGCAACACCGCCTCGATCTCCGCGGCGTCGGCCGGCGCAGCGCTTCGAATCTGAATGTCGGGACTGTCGTCTGTCACGTCACACCAAAGATGCAAGACCTGCTAGTCGCGCGCCGGGTTGTTCGGCCGCCGCCGCAGCAAGCCTCTCAACGTCCTGACGCCCTCCGCGAGAATAACGTCGCCCGTACTTTTGCCCGTAAGCCTGACCTCGACGGGCGGCACGAAATCTTCCCTCGGAGTCCCGTTCAGGTGGAACAACTTTTCGGCGGCGTAGTTGAGCCTGATGCCGGTGTTGGGCAGTTGTAAGTCGAAGACCGCGCCGTTCAGACCCGCCATGCGCGTGCCGACGACCGTCGCCCGCCGCATCCCGTCCAGTCCGATGGCGATTCCTTCACCCATGCTCGCCGTCCAGCGCCCGACCAGCAACACGACCGGCGCCCTGTACGTCCAGGCGCCTGCGGGCGAAACCTCCCGCGTCCACCCTTCGCCGCGCACGGGCGCGCCTTTCTGGTAAGGCATCCGGCGCCCGACGAGCCGCCCCATAATCGGCTCCGCCACGGACGTGTTGCCGCCGCTCTGCGTGGCGCGGAGGTCGATGATTAAGCCGCGGGTTGTCCTGACCTCTTCGAGCGCGGCGTCGAACCGCGCAACCGTCTCGCCCGACCCGAGGTCGTTAATCTTGATGTAGCCGAATCCATCCTTCAACATCCGCCACTCGACTTGAGGGCCGCCCCGGTAGTTGTCCACGGTTCTATGACCCGGCAGGTCGAGCCGGAACGTGGCCGCCGCGCCGCCCGCCGCCCTCGCCTCAATGACCCTCGGCCTGTCACGAGTCCCCGCCAGCAGCGCCAGCAGCGCCCAGTCTCTGGCGGGGTCGGTGACTTTTTTCAACGCCACGCCGAGCCTGTCGCCGACGGCCGCTTCCACGGCCACGCCGCCGATGGACGTGATCTCCATGCCGACTTTCAACCCGGCCTGCTCGGCGCTGAAACCCTCGCGCAGTTGCGTGATGACGGCCCGGCCGTTCTCCCATTCGGCCCACACGTCCAACCCCGTGGGGACGAGCCGGGGCGAGCCGCCGGTGTTAACTTTGAGGTGGGTGTGAGGGTCGTGCAACTCCTCCAAAACCCTCTCAAGGAAGGTGACGAACTCCCTTCGCGTCCTGACCTCACGAACCCGCGGGCGGTAGAAATCCCTGACACGGCCCCAGTCGGTCTCCTTCCTGTCGAAGTAAGCGTAGTCGTCCCTCAACTGCGACCAAAGGTGGTCGAAGTCCTGCGTGAACTGCTCAGGGGTCACGGCCTCCTGAGCGTGCGAGTCGGCACTCAAGGGGACGTGCAGCAGAACGGCCGCCGCCAGGACTCGAACCACGACTTTAAATGTTTTCGAGACCACAGATTTCTTCGGCCGGTGTCAGGCGGCCGGCCTCTCGGCCAGATAGACGATTCGGGACAGGCGCCTTTCGGTGGTGAGGCGGTGCACGGCGTCGAAGAATTGTTGGAGACTCTCGAAGCGCTCGTACTCGTCGGCCGTGAGCCAACTGTTCTGGCCGATGTCGCGGCCGAAGGTCTCGGCGCGGACGGACGCGAGGACTCGCTCGTCGAAGTGGCCGTAGGTGTTGGAGAAGAGGTCTGTGCGTTCGGCCATGAAGGCCCCTTCAATCTTTCACTGGACGTAGAAGGCCGCCCGTTGCGAGGCCGTTCTCTGCACGGCGCGGTCTTCGACCGTCACCTGCAAGGTGTAGCGGCCGGGCTGCAAATCTCCGAGGCTTATCTCCGCCGTGAAGGGGACGCGCGCCGGGTCTGCCTGCGCGTCGGCCTTGATGTTCCGGAAGGGCGTGGCGACGACCTCGCGGCCGTCTCTGTAGACCTGCACGCGCGCCGCAAGGTTAGCGGCGGCGGCGTTGTAGACGAAGGTCATGAGCCGGAGCCGCGAGCCGCGCGCGAAACGCCTGTCCACGCTCCACTGGATGCGCCCTCCTGCGGCGCCCGCGTCGCCCACGCCTTCGAGCCCCAGAATCAGACTGCTCAAAGAGACCTGCCGGGTCGAGAGGTCGGGGATGATGACCCACTCCGAGGCCGTCCCGATGAGTTGGCTGCGCTCGTCGCGCGCCGCCACGCGCACCTGGTAGATGCCCGACTTCAGCGGCGAGGGGTGGTTGTAGATGACGTTCGAAGAGCGCCCGCGCGCGCCGTCATCCCCCGACGGCGGGTTGACCTTCAGCCCCGTCCTGAAGCTCGCCGCCGGCTTGCCCTGGTCGTCGAGCACCACGCCCTCGAAGGTCAACTGCGCGGGCTCCTTGTCCTGCGCGCCGTACGAGAGGGCTTCCGTGAACGCCTGCACCGAGGTCGTCAGCACGGTGCCGCTCGAAGGGATGTCCAGGTATATCAAGGCGAGGTGCAGCGGCAGCGCGCGCCTCGGGTAGAAGTCCGTGAGCGCGCGGCGCAGGTCGTCGTCCGGCCTCTTCTCATTCTTCGCCGCGCCCTTCCCTTCGCCCTTCGCCGCACCTTTCTCTTCGCCCTTCTCCTCCGCCTTCTCGTCTCTCGGCGCGCCGCCGCTGACGAAGCCGCGCGCCGCACGCACCGTCAAGTCGGGGCGACCCGCGACGCTCACCTCTATCTTCCGCAGCTTCTCGTTCCGGCCCCCTTCGGCCTCCGGCCGCCACGCGATGAGGTAGTAGCGCGAGGTCTCGGCCATCGCCTCGCCCACGAACCGGCCGAAGGTGTTCTGGTTGCGCAGCGCGCGCCCGCCCGTGTCCGCGGCGAGCGCGTTCAGTGCGTCCTGCGACGCGACGATCTCGCGCATGCTGGCGGTCTGGAGTCTGCCGTCGGGGTCGGTCGCGGTGTTGCCGGTCGCGTCGGAGGCGCCCGAGATGAGGCCGCGCGCGTCGATGGTGTAGATGACGACGCCCGCGCGGCGCGCCTCGTCCGTGATGCGCGCGAGGCGGTCGCGCCCGACGGGGCTGCGCGGCCCCGTGTCGGCCAGGAAGCCGTCCGAGATGAAGAAGGCCAGCTTGCTGCCCGGCAGCCTCTCGGCGTAGCGCAGGAGGGTTTCGAGCGAGTAGTAGGTGTTGGCCGTGACCGCGCCGGCCTGGAGGAGAATCTGCCGCGCGCGGTTCTGCACCTCCACCTCGCACTGGCGGCGGATGGCACCGCGCTCCTGTCGCGTGAAGCCCTTCAAGGCCCACTTCATGCACTCGCCCACGTAGAACTCGTAGACGTTGGGGTCGTCCCTCGCCTCGATGGTGAGCGCCATGTACTCGGTCATGGCGCCGCCGGGGTTGCGGCCGTAGTCCGACACGACGTAGGGGACGTGGCCGACGCGCGCGACGGCCGCACGCAGTATCTCCTTGTTGTCGGTGAACTGTTGGAGGAAGCCGATGCGGCCGCTGGCGGAGGCGACGGCGACGAGGTCGCCCTCGCCCATCTCCTTGTCGATGAAGTCGAGCAGCATCTGGCGCGTGCGCCCGACGCTGTCCAGTGAGAGGTGGCGGTCGTCGAGGAAAAAGACGACGGTGCGCTGGCGGAACGAGGGCGCGGACTCGGGTGTTTCGGCGGCCGGCCCGCCCGCCGCCGAGGCGCGCGCCAGACGGTCTCTCGAACTCCCGGCCACGATGTTCTCGAAGAAGGTGATGGGGACGGGGCGCCCGTCCACGCGCAGCTCGAAGTCTTCCCTCCGCAACCCGTCAACGAACCGCCCCTGCTTGTCGAAGACGCTGACGCCCGCCTGCACCAGCTCCGCGTTGACCCTGATGACCTCTTCCGCCTGCGCCCCTTCCGCCTCCTGCCCTGACGCAGTCCGCCCGAAGGCGCAGAGCGTCAGCGCCAACGCGCAAAGAATCGTGACGAATCTGTTCATCTGGTGCCTGCCGAGCGTCAGCGTGTGTGGCCCGCAGCCTAGCTGCCTGCCAGGGCGTTGATGGCCGCCGCGGTTCCAACGAACAGCCCCAGCAGGAACGCTTTGAACATCCAACGCAACACGACCGACTCGGAGAAGTTGAGTTGAGCGCGAGACGACGTAGGCATGAGCATAACCTCCCTGATTTATTTGACCGCCGCCAGTTGGTCGATGCGCGCGCGGACGGCGCCGGTGAGGAGGCGCACGTCGTCGTCGCCGTAGTTGGCCGCGCGGAAGGCGTCGCCGATCTGCTTGTCGGAGAGGCGCGACAGTATCCCGCCGAGCCAGCGCGCCTCCTCGACCGTGATGTCCTGCATGATCTCCTTGTTCTTGCCCTCGTAGCTGAAGCGGACGCGCCCGGCCTCGACGCCCTCGATGAACTTGTCGGCGGCGAAGTCTTCGGGGTTGTTGCGTGTGCCCTTGATCTGGCGGATGCGGGCCATCATGCCGCCCACCCCGCCGGTCTTGCCGACCGTCGCGCCGAGGTCGCTGACGATGTAGTGCAGCTCCGTGCCGCTCGGCCCACTCACCGCGAGGATGCGGTTGTTGTCGTCCTTCATGTCCCAGTTCTCGAAAAGCGCCATCATGATCTTGAGCCCTTGCAGCTCGCGCTTGCCCGAGAAGGGGTTGCTCGCCCAGCGCCACTCGCTGTAGCGCTTCGTGTTCTCGGGCCTCGCCTCGAACCGGACGTTTGAGAGGCCGTCGCCCTGACACCGCGCGAAATCCTTGCCGGGGTCGGGCGCGCCCTCGATTTTCGCGCACGGGACGAGGTAGGTGACCTCGGGGATGTAGCCGGCGGCCCAGACGAGGCGCGTCACGGCCGTCTCGGGCTGCGCCTCGACGCCAATCTTCGCCACCCACACGCGCCCCTTCGCGTCGCGCACGCGGTACTTCTTCGAGTAGCCGCCCTTCTCCTCCTCGACGAATGTGAAGGGCGCCTGCGGCCGCATCTCCTCGCCGCCCGGCCCCGCGAGGAGGTCGAGCGCCGACACGTCCGCGTGCTCGCGCCAGAGCACGGGCGTGCCCTGCGGCGGCGACTCCTTCTTCTTATCCTTCTTGTCCTGCGTCGCGAAGCCGGGCGCGGCGAGACTGAAGAGAATCAGTGCCGCCGCCGTCAGCCTTAACATTCTGCCGCGCTGTAACATGCTATTGACCCCCGTTTATCAGGTGCGGCGCGGGCGTCGAATCCCCCGCCCGGCCTTCTGTTCTTCCGCCATATAATAACCCATGTACGCCCTCGCGAACCTGTCGCGCGCTCAGCCGTCGAAGCCCCCCTCCCGCAGCATCCGGCGCAGAAGCCCCGCGCGGCGGAGGCCGACCGTGAAGTCGTGGCTGTCGAACTCCGTGTCGAACTTCAGTACCCCGAGCCGCACGCGCACGTTCCGCATCTCGCCGGCCGCGAAGCGCGTCGGCTTCGGCAGCGTCAACTCGTAGGCGACCAGCCGGGCGGGCTCCTTCCGCACGGCCTCCACGTGCGCGTCGAGCCGCCGCTGCATGTCGCGGCTCGACGCGCCGACGGCCCACAGCCCGGCCCCCTTCAGGCGCGGCCGGTTGATGGTGGGCCCCCGCAGCCTGCGCCAGAGCCCCGCGCCCACCCTGTAGAGGCCGCGCCCGGCGCTCAGCACCTCGCCCGCCTCGCCGATGAGGGCGGCGACGCCGTCGGCGGCGTCGGGCTTGTTGCGCCGCGCCCTCTCCAACTCCGCGTTGGTGTGCGGGAAGTAGTAGAGGACGCCGTCGGTGACGATGAGGTCGCCGCGGTACTCCTTCCGGAAGTACCACACGTCGTCGAAGGAGACCGGCAGGCGCATCGTCGTGCTACTTCTTCAATCCTTCCTGTAGGTGTTTGACGGCCGCCTCAAGCACCTCGTCGCGCCCGGCGGCGACGCCGCGCACCGTCGGCGCGACTTTGAGGTCGGGCTGGATGCCGATTCTTTGCAGTTGACGGCCGTCGGCGTGGCGCACGTTGTGGCCGGTGAAGCTGACGGCCAGATTCCCGGGCAGCACCATGAAGGTCACGTCGCCGTTGGCGCCCGTCGTCGGCGTCCCGACGAAGGTCACGTCGGTCGCCGTCTCGAAGAAGAGGCAGGTGTGTTCGGACTGGCTGATGGCGTCCTCGTTAATCAGCATCACGACCTTGCCCTTGTACGCGTCGCCCTGCCGCTCGGGTATCTTCTGCGAGAAGGTGTACTGCGCGCTCCCGGCCAGTTCCGGGTCGCTCAAGCTCGTCGCTTCGAGAAAGGGTCGCGAGAAGAGCGCGGCGACCGGCATCCGCTTCTCCGACAGGCGCGGCGCGATTGACCACCCGGTGCCGTTCGGATAGCCGCGCATGTCGAAGACGACGGCCGGCGTGTCCTTCAACGCCTCGAACATCCTGTCAACCTCGCCCACCTGCAAGCGCGCGAGGTCAACGTAGCCGTAGCCGCCCGGCATGACGTGGAAGACGGGCGCCGTGCGCTGCGTCGCGGCGAACAGCTTCGCCCGGTCGGCGTTGCCGAACGAGCGCGGCACTTCCGCGTCGCGCTCCGCGCCGTCCAGACCGCGCACGCGCAAACGGGCGACCGTGTCCTTCTGCCCGCGCAGCAGGTTCGCGTGGACGCTCCGCATCAAAGCCTGCGGCGTGGAGGCGGCCGTGTAGCGCGACAGAAACTCGACGCGCTTCCCGACCGGCTCGCCGTCAACGTTCAGAATCACGTCGCCGACTTTGACGGGCAGTTTGTCGTCGAGCACCTTCGTGATGACCGACTGGTTCTCGACGTGGCGCACGATGACCGGCGGCAGGTACGTGCCCAGCCTCTCGGCCGAAGCGTTCGCGTTCTGCACGTTGCCGTGCGAGTCGTGCATCTCCGTGACCAACTCGCGAACCGTCAACTGGTAATCGGCCGCGTCCCTGTTCGCCTCGAACTTCGGGATGTAGCGCGGCAGCACCGTCGCCCAGGTGTCTTCGATGAGATGCCTGTACGGGTAGAAATAGTTGACGACGTTCCAGTAGCGGAACAGCGCCAGCAGCCGGTACTCGGCCGCGGGGAATTCCATCTCCGCGTAGGTCTTCTCCTTCTGGCTGACCTGCGTCGCGGGGGTCGCGGTGCCCTTCCGCCCCGTCTGGCTGACCCGGCCCTCCTGCGCGGCGCGCACGGCCTCGCGCATCGCCGCGTCCTCGCCCTGCGCCGCAACGGCTACGACCGCGTCGGCCGCGAACCCGAGCGAGCCGTCGGGGTTGACCGACTCGCTCGTCCTCAGTCGCGCCTTCACGCCGTCCGGCAACGCCAGCGTGAACGACCCACCGCCCGCCTCGGGCGCGCGCTCGCCGTCCTGTATGACGAAGGCGCGGCCGGCGTGCTGCAAGCCGCCGAGCAATTCGATTGCGGGCGGCGTGTGCTCGTTGACGACGAAGACGACGGGCGGCGTCTTCGCCTTGTTCCGGCCGGCGAGGGTCTGCGGCGCGACGTTGGCGAAGGCCGAGTAGTAGAAGGAGGCCCCGCCCGTCTGCGTGGCGTAGCCGTTGTGCATGCGGTGGCGGCTGGAGCCGAGCGTCACGTTCGAGTCGAGCAACTGCGGCAGCACTTGTCGCAGCAGGTCGCCGAAGATGTACCCGGCGAACTCCGCCGGCTCACCCGAGCCCCGCGCGTCTATCACGACGGCCCTGGCCGACGGCGCGGTCTCGCCGATCTTGCCGAGCAGGACGCGGTAGGCCGTCTGGTCGCGCGCGCCCGCTTCGGCGATCTGCATCGCGTCGATGAACAGGACGCCGTTCTCCGTCCGCACGTGCTCGCGCGCGGGCACGGCCGCTTGAGTGGAAGACGCGGGCGCTTGAGTGGACGGCGCGGGCCTAGCCTCCGTCTCGATCAACGCGCGCGTGCTCTCGTCACCGAGCGCGGCGAGCATCTGGTTCAAGGCCACCCTGTACTCCTGCGGCGTTCTGGCCGCCTGTACTTTCGGTATCGCCTCGACGAGCGCCTTGTCCCAGTCTATCTCGCGGTAGGCGAGCGACGGGTGGAAGTACTTCACCGCGCCCCAGACCTTCGCCAGCCCGATCAGTCGCGCGACGCGCGCCTCTTCGGCCGCGGGCCGGGCCGGCGCCGTCGCGGGCTGTTGCGCGCGGGCGGCGAAGCACGGCGCCAGCAGCAGCACGGCCGCGAGCGCCAGCGGGTAAGCCTTAAATCTTCTAACGTTCATTCCGACACCTCTCGGCTCGTTAAATGGTCGGCCCCGAGTCCTACTCGGATTCGAGGCAGGGCTTGCCCGCCGAAGCGTCGGCCGCGGCCCGCGCCTCTTCGTTCGTCTTCACCTTGTCCGTCACGCAGACCTTGGCGGCCGTGATCTTCGCCACCGCGAGGTACGAGGTCTTCCGTTCGGGGGCCTCGGGGTTCTCGCTGGCGTTGACGCGCACGATGAGGGCGTAGGGCTTCACCTTGCCGCCCTTCTTCTCCACGCGCCACTCGGCCTTCTCGCCGAGGCTGGAGAAGGCCGTCGTGATGACGTGCCAGTAGTTGAGCGGGTGCTTCTTCCCGTCCGGCGTCACGACGGTGACGGACTGGCGCAGGTCGTCGTCCTCGACCAGCAGTACGTGACCCGCGACGCCGGGGCACTTCTGCACGGAGCCGCCCGACTCCTCCGTCACTTCAATGGTCTTGCAGCGCGCGGGCGCGAGGTCTGTGTAGACGCTTTCGGCCGCGGGGACGGAGGCGAGCAGCGGCAGCGCACAGCCCAGTGTGAAGAGCGCGCTCAGGGTTCGTCTCAACATGTCGGTCTCTCCTCTCGGGGGTTTGCGGGAAAGAGTTTCCTTCACGGGCGGAGCCGCGCGGCCCAGCCGCCGCCCTCGGCGAGTTTGATCTTCAGGCGCGTCGCACGGTCGGCGCGCCCCGTTACCTTCTTATAGTCGGACGCCGCGCGGTCGGCGTTCACGCCGTCCTGATAGGCATCCATCGTGAAACTACCCTCGGGCAGGAAGGAGAAGTCCACCTCCAGCTCGCGCGCCGTCCAGTCGGTCATCGCGCCGACGTACCACTCGTGGCCGCGGCGGCGCGCGACGAGCACGTAGTCGCCTATCTTCCCGTCGAGCACGCGCGTCTCGTCCCAGACCGTCGGGACGGCCGACAGGAACTCCATCGCCTCGGGCTCGCGCTCATAGTTCGAGGGGCTGTCGGCGAGCATCTGCAAGGGGCTCTCGAAGACGACGTACATCGCGAGTTGGTGGCAGCGCGTGCCGAGCGCCATCGGGCGGTCGAAGATTTGCGCGAAGCTCTTCTTCTGCGCGTTGAGCATCGCGCCTGGCGTGTAGTCCATCGGCCCCAGAAACATCCGCGTGAAGGGGAGTGTGACGTTGTGCTCGGGGTGCGCGTCGGCGCTCCACTTGCTCCACTCCAACCCGCGCACGCCCTCGTTGCTGACGATGTTCGGCCACGTCCTCGTCATCAACGCCGCGCGCTGCCCGCCGTGATAATCGACTAACATTCTGCGCCTCGCCGCCTCGCGCGAGAGCCGGTGGTAGAAGTTGACGACCCGCTGGTCGTCGCGCTGCATGAAGTCAACCTTGATGCCGCGCACGCCCCACTTCTCGAACTGGTTGAGCGCGGGCTCCAACTGGTCGTCGAGCGTCTTCCACACGACCCAGAGGATGATGCCGACGTTCTTCTGCTTACCGTATGCGACCAACTCCTCGACGTTGATGTCGGGGACGACTTCGAGCACGTTGCCGAGCTTGTACCAGCCCTCGTCCAGGACGATGTACTCGACGCCGTGCTTCGAGGCGAAGTCTATGAAGTGCTTGTAGGTCGCCGTGTTGACCCCGGCCCGGAAGTCCACGCCGTAGACGTTGTTGGCGTTCCACCAATCCCACGCCACCTTGCCCGGCTTAATCCACGACGCGTCCTCGACGCGCGAAGGGCTCGCCAGAAGGTAGACGAGTTGATTCGTGAGCAGGTCGCCGTCGCGCTCCGCGATTCCGAGCAGCCGCCACGGGTACGTGCGCGTGCCCTTCGTGACGGCGATGTAGTCGGCCGCCTCCGTCACCTTGAAGTCGCGGTCGCCCTTCAACTCCTCCTTCAGAGGGTAGGGCGGGAACATCGCCCCGAGCCCCGCGCCGCCCGTGCCGCGCAGCCAGAGGCCGGGGTAGTCTTCCACGTCCGACTCGGCGACGGCTATCTTCACGCCGTTCGCGTCAACCACCGCGGGCAGCGAGGCGAAGGCCGCCGCGCCGATCTCCTTCAGCGGGCGCGGCAGGTAGTGCCGCTCGTTGTGCGAGAAGAGGCTCTCCTCCTGCGGATAGAAGACCGTGTAGTTGTCTGCGAAGTTGAAGGCGGCCTCCTCCCTGTAGACCTTCACCTCGGGCTGCGCGAGCGCGGTCTCGAAGCGATAGGCGACGCCCTCGTTGTAGACGCGGAAGACGACCGCGTAGTTTCCTTCCATCTCAAGCCGCAGCTCGTTGTAGTTGTCGCGCACGCGCGCGGACTTCTGGCGGACGGGCGGCTCGATCCAGCGGTCGTAGGCGCGCGGCTTCGCCTCCTTCACTCTGGCGTTGAGCCCGAGCGTCCGGCGTTCGATGTCCATCGAAAGCGTCGAGTCGCGCAGGAGGGTCTTCCCTCCCACCAGCACGTCGTAACGGACGCGACCCGTGGCGGTGCTGATTCGCACCTCGACTCTTTGGCCGGGCGAGAGCACGCGGTAGTCCCACTGCTGCGCGGCCGCCTCGACGGTCAGGCACAGCAGCGCGACAAGCAACAGCAGGGTTCTCTTCAAAGAGGTGTGCATGTGTAGTTTTCCGAGTTGATAAACCGACCGGCGATGTCCGTGACAGAACCGCAAGCGGTAGCGAGCGGGTGCGTGTGGCAACGTATGGCCCGCGCCGCGTGAGACCGACCCGCTCGCTACCGCGCGCGGTTCTGTCCAGCAGCACGCGTAATCCAAACCTGCCTTACTTCACAAACACCTTGTAGCCCCACGGCTTCAGCTCAAGGCGAGTCGCGGCGTCGAGTTCGACCGTCTCGCCGCCGAAGTAGTCCGTGTACCTGCCGTGGTAGAGCGTCTCCTTGAACGTCAACGCCTGCGGCCGGCCGGAGAAGTTGATGACGGCGAAGACCTTGTCATTATCGTTCCGGCGCACGAAGCTGAACACTTCGGCGGGCGCGCTGTTGGGCACGAGAATCATCGTCGCGCCCCACGGCCCGTTCCAGAGCGCCGTGTTCCGCTTCTTCAGCGCGAAGAGTTTCCGATACAGCTCGCCGTTCGGGTGCTCGCGCCATTCGATGGGGTCTTTCTCGAAGAACTTCAGGCGGCGCGTGTTGCCCGCCTCCTGCCCGTTGTAGACGAGCGGCATCCCCTCGCCGACGACCGAGAGCACCATCGCCGGCTCCAGCCCCGCGCCGAACGCCTCGAACTCCGTCCCCTCCCAAGCGTTCTTGTCGTGGTTCGTCAGGAAGGTCATGCGGATGCTCTCGCGCGGGTACGAGCTTTCGTTCCACGAGTAGTAGACGAAGAGGCCGCTCAGGTCTTTCCGTTGACCAGCAGTAATCTGATGAACCGCGTCGTACCAACTCCACGCGTAGGTCATGTCGAACGCCTCGGCGTGGAGGTCGCGCGACTCCCACTCGGCGAGCATGAAGACCGGTTTGACGGTGTCCAGCTCCTTGCGGACGTTGTTCCAGAAGTCCACGGGCACGAAGCCGGCCACGTCGCAACGGTAGCCGTCCACGTCCGCCTCGCGCACCCAGTACTTCATCGCCTCGGTCATGTACCGGCGCAAGCCTTCGTGTTTGAAGTCGAGGTCGATGATGTCCGACCAGTCCCACCAAGGCGTCGGGCGGAAGTCGCCTTTGTAGTCGCGGTCGTACCACTCGGGGTGTTCGTTGACGAGGTTGTTGTCCCACGCCGTGTGGTTCGCCACCCAGTCGAGGATGACGCGGAACCCTTCGGCGTGCGCGGCGGCGACGAAGTGCTTGAGGTCTTCGAGCGTGCCGAACTCGGGGTTGACGCTGTAGTAGTCCTTGACCGAATAGGGGCTGCCGAGCGTGCCCTTGCGGTTCTTCTCGCCGATCTTATGAATCGGCATCAGCCAGAGGATGTCAACGCCGAGTTCTTTGAGGCGCGGCAGTTGCGCCTCGGCCGCGCGGAAGGTGCCCTCGGGCGTGAACTGCCGCGTGTTGATCTGGTAGATGACGGCGTTCTTCGCCCACTCGGGGTGCCTGAGCTTGACGTAGGGCGTCGGCTGATAAGGGTTCGCGGCGGCCGGGGTCGGCGCGGGCGGTGTACCGCCGACTTGATTCTGGTTGACGCAGCCCGCGAGCGACGCGAGGCAGAGCACGACGCACAGCGAAAGGGGGGCGCGCATTCAATCGAACTCCTTCCGAGGATTTCAGCGACGGCGGCCGGCGCGTAGGGAGTGCCAGAGCGTTACGTTGGAATACCAATTCCCCGTTGACCTGTCAATGCCGCCCAGTTCCGGCAGGTGAGGGGCGGAAGCCCGACCGTGAGGGAGAGCTTCAAGCAAACGTGAGAGAGGGATGACGACAGGCAGCCTGCCCTTCGTCATCCCTCCTTCTTTATATCAGACCGGAGCCCTCCCTCACGGTCGGGCTTCTGCCACTACTTGATTTCAAACACGATGCGCTCGGCGGCTGTCGTGCGGGCGACGTTGTCCGTGACGCCGACTTCGAGTTCGTAGCGGCCGGCGGGCAACTGCCCGAGCGAGATGGCGCCGGTGACGGGGATGCGCGCGAGGTCGCCGCCCGCCTCAGGCGCGAGCCGGCGCGCGGGCGACGAGACGACGGCCTTGTTGTCGCGCAGCACCTTCACGGTCACGGATAAATCCACCGCGCCGCCGCCCCCGGCGCGCGCCGCGTTGTAGACGAACCCGAGGAAGTCCACCTTCGACGAGCGCTGGAACCGGCGGTCTACGCTGAACTGAATCTGCGGCGCACTCCCGTCCGCGCCGCCGCCCACCTGCCGCCCGCCGAGGTGCAGGCTGCTTAAGCTGAGCAGCTTCTTCGAGAGGTCGGGTATCTCGATCCACTGCACGGCGCTCCCCACCTGCCCGCCGCGCGAGTCGCGCACCACCGCCTTCACCTGATAGAGGCCGGGCGCGAGCGGCGCGCGGTGGTTGTAGATGACGCCCGGCTGCTCGCCCGACGCCGAAGCCGACGGCGCGACCGTCAGGCGCTTGCTGAAGTTCGTGAGGGGCTTGCCCTGGTCGTTGTAGACGACGCCGACCAGATCGACCGACGCGGGCGCACGGCCGTCCGCGCCATAGTCGAGCGCGCCCGTCCCGACCTCGACCGCACTGGTGAGCACCGCGCCGCTGCCCGGCACGTCCACGAAGCTCGTCGAGAGCGCGGTCGGCACGCCGCGCTTGCCCGCGGGCGCCGCGAGCGCCGCGCGGAAGTCGGCCTCGGCCCCCTTCGCCTCCGCGCCCTTCGCGTCGGTCTTCGACCCGGCCTTATCCGACTTCGCCTCCTCGGCCGCGCGCACGGCCGCAGGCACGTAGCCGCGGTGCAGCCGCACGGTCAGGTCGGGGCGACCGGCGACAGCCACCTCGACGCGCTTATACTTCCCGCCCTTCTGCTCGTCGGCCTCGGGCTTCCAAGCGATGCGGTAGTAGTTCGAGGTCTCGTCCATCACGCGCGAGACCCAGCGGTCGAAGTAGTTCTGGTTCTTGAGGAACTGCCCGCCCGTCTCGCCCGCGAGGTTGGCGAGCCCGTCCTGCGCGACTGTGGCCTCGCCGACCGAGGAGCGGTCGAGGAAGCCGTTCGGGTCGCGCGCCTTCATCCCCGTCGCGTCATTGAAGGGCCCGAACAGGCCCCGCGCGTCGATGCTGTAGATGACGCTCCCCGTCCGTGCGGCCGTGTCGGTGACGAGTTGGAGGCGGCGGTTGGCCGTCGAGACCGAGTTCTTGCCGTCGAGGTAGAAGCCGTCCGAGATGAAGAAGATCGTCTTGCGCCCCTCGATGCCGCCCGCCGTGCTCACGAGCCTTTCGAGTGCGGAGAGCGAGCCGTTCGTCACCGACTCCATCTGCTTCGTGATGTTGGTCGCGCGCGTCTTGACCATCTCGAAGATGGCGTTGACGTTGTTCGCCGGGTTGCTCATTCCCGCCTTGGCGGCGGTGCTGGAGTAGACGCCCTCCTGAATCTTGGTGATGTAGAAGCCGGCCGCCTGCCGGTCGCCGTTGGCGATGCGTGTGGCGATGTACTCGGACATCGGCGGCTGCTCGGCGTCGTGTAGCGACGGGGGGGTAGTCTTCAGGCGCGTGACGGCCGCGCGCAGCACCGCCTTGTTGTCGGTGAACTGTTGCAGGAAGCCGAGCTGCCCCGAGGCCGTGACGATGGCGACGAGGTCGCCCGGCGCCATCTCGTCGTCGATGAAGTGCGTTAAGGCCGCACGCGTCGGGTTGAGGCTGTCGAGCGACAGGTGCAGGTCGTCGATGAAGAAGACGATGGTGCGCCCCCGCGAGCGCGACGCGATGGCCGCGTTGGCCGCCGCCGCCGCCGCGCCCGGGGCGGCCTCGCCCTTCGGCATGGGCGCCGTCACGCGCTCGAAGAAGGCCAGCGGCACCGCGCGCCCGTCCACGCGCAGCTCGAACTGCTCGCGCGTCAGGCCGTCTACGAACTTGCCCGACTTGTCGAAGACCATCACGTCCGTCTGCACCAGCTCGGTTTCGACGCGCACGACATCTTCCTTCTCCTGCGTCTGCGCGACCCCCAGCGCCGCCAGGCAGAGCACGGCCGCCGACAGGAGAAAGAGCTTGCCGAAGAGATTTCGTTGTGGGTTGGAGTGCAACATGACGAGGCCGCCTTTCTTTCTTTCAACTCACGAGCGGTTCACGTTGGGGTTCAACGCCGCAGGCGCTGTGTGCACGGAGGTCGCGTAGAGGCTTGGGATTTATACCCCCAACCCCTGAGACACCGCAACCTTCCGGCCTCCCGAAGAACGCGCTCAATGCTCCTGTTCGGGCGCCTCTTCCTGCCCGCCGCCGCCCGGCTGCGTCACGGCCGCGCCGGCCGCCGGTTTGACGATGACGAAGGGGATGTCCGTCGAGCGCGCGAGCGCGTTGAAGCTCTTGAGGTCGTCCGCCATCACCTGACTCAGCTGCCGGAGCTGCGCGTCGATCTGCGCCGCAAGCTCTTCGTAGAGCGTGTAGGACTGTTCGGTCGGCTGCGCGTCGGCGCTGGCGACGATTGACCCCAAAGCGGCCAGCTTATTGTTGAGCCGGATGGGATAGTTCAAAGGGTCTTGACTGCTCTGATTCTTCGTCTGGTAGAGCGCCTCCTCGACCGTTTGGAGCTTCCGGTTGAGGTTGCCGCCGGCCGCGACCAGGGGCTTCGCGTTCGGCTGGTCGGCGACGCGCCTCAGGAGGTCGTCCAACTGCCGGCGCACGTCGCGTATCTGCGCGACGGCGTTGTGCGTCTCGGTCAGCTTGTCGCGTATCTTCGTGAGCAGCGCGAACTGCTTGTCGAACTCCTCCTGCGTCGTCTGGAGCCGCGGGTCTTTCCTGATCTCGAAGCTCTGCGTCTGGGTCTGCCCGTCGGCCGTGAGTCTCACCTGATACGTGCCGGGCACGGCGCGGGGCCCGTTCGTGCCGCCCGCCCACAGAATCATGCCGGGGAAGCGCGACGCCTCCGCGTAACGCATGTCCCAGACGAAGCGGTTCAAGCCCCCCTCGGTTGAGACGCGCGGCGCGCCGCCCCCGCGCCGACCCGCGAACTCGGACGACTCTTCGCCCGACGGCGCGGCGGACTGTTCGGGCGGCGTCGGCACCTGCGCCGAACCGGGCGCGGTCGAGGCGCCGGGCTGTCCGGCCGTCCCGCCCGCGGGCTGTGGGCGCGGCGGGGCCTTGGCCGTGAACTTCTGCACCGACCGGCCCGCCGGGTCTATGAATTCGAGCGTCACGTCCGTCGAGGGGCGCGACTTGAGGTAGTAGTAGACGACGACGCCGCTGGCGGGATTCGCGCCGAGGGTCGCCGTGGCGGGCAGCGCGAAGCCGCCCGAGCCCGGCGTGCGGTATGCGTCCTCGGGCTTGAGCAGGGTCGTCTCGCCTCCGCCCGTGCGCTGCGCGTCGGTCAACTGATGTAGGACGGACAGGTCGTCGAGAATCCAGAAACCGCGACCCTGCGTGGCGACGACCAAGTCCTTCTCGCGCTTGTGGACGGCGAGGTCTGTGATGGGCACGTAGGGCAGGTTCAACTGGAACGGCTGCCAGCGCTCGCCGTCGTCGAAGGAGACGTACATGCCGGTCTCCGTCCCCGCGTAGAGCAGGCCGCGCCGCGCGGGGTCTTCGCGGATGACGCGCGTGAAGGCGCCGTCGGGGATGCCCGCGTCAATCTTCTTCCACGTCCGGCCGTAGTCGCTTGTCTTGTAGAGGTAGGGCTTGAAGTCGTCGGACTTGTACATGGTCGCGGCGACGTAGGCCGCGCCCGCGTCGTGCGGCGAGGCTTCGACCGAGTTGATTTGAATCCACTCGGGGATGCCCCTGGGCGTCACGTTCGCCCAGTTCTTGCCGGCGTCGCGCGTGACTTGGACGAGGCCGTCGTCCGAGCCCGACCAGATGACGCCGCGCGTGACGGGCGACTCGGCGACGGTGAAGATGGTGTTGTAGTACTCGACGCTCGTGTTGTCCTTCGTGATGGGGCCGCCCGTCGGCCCCTGCTTCGACTTGTCGTTGCGCGTGAGGTCGGGGCTTATCATCTCCCACGACTGGCCTTCGTTGGTCGAACGGAAGAGGTGGTCGCCCGCGGCGTACAAGGTACCCATGTTAGATGTGTCGTGCGGCGAGAAGAGGATGGGGTAGTTCCACTGGAAGCGGTACTTCATCCCCTCCGCGCCGTGGCCCATCGGGTTGTCGGGCCAGACGTTGACGGCGCGCTGTTGTTTGGTTCGGTGGTCGTAGCGCGTCAGGTAACCGCCGTAGGAGCCGGCGAAGACGATGTTCGAGTCCTTCGGGCTCGGGGCGATCCAGCCCGACTCGCCACCGCCCACGTCGTGCCACGCGTCGGGGCCGATGCCGAACTCCTCGGTGCGGCTGCGTATCTTGATGGTCGAGTTGTCCTGCTGCGCGCCGTAGACGTTGTACGGGAAGTCGTTGTCCACGGCGACGCGGTAGAACTGCGCGGTCGGCTGATCCTGCTCCGTCCACGTGCGCCCGCCGTTGAAGGAGACGTTGGCGCCGCCGTCGTTGGCCTCGATCATGCGGTTCGAGTCGTTCGGCGCGATCCAGAGGTCGTGGTTGTCGCTGTGCGGCGTGGCGACCTGCGCGAAGGTGCGGCCGCCGTCCGACGACTTGTGGAACCCGACGTTGAGCACGTAGACCGTCTCGGGGTTCAAAGGGTCGGCGTAGATGCGCGTGTAGTACCACGCGCGCTGCCGGAGGTTGCGCGACTCGTTGACCTTCGCCCACGTCGCGCCGCCGTTGTCCGAGCGGAAGACGCCGCCGTCCTCCGCCTCGACGAGGGCCCACACGCGCTCGGGCGCGGCGGCCGAAGCCGCGACGCCGATCTTGCCGACCATCCCGCGCGGCAGACCCGCGTTGCGCGTGATGTCAACCCACGTGTCGCCGCCGTCCGTGGACTTGAAGAGGCCGCCCGCGGGCCCGCCGCTCTCGAACGCCCAGGGCTTGCGGACGACCTGCCAGAGCGAGGCGTAGAGGACGCTCGCGTTCGCCGGGTCGAACGTCAAATCAATCCCGCCCGCCTGCGGCCCGCGGTAGAGAATTTTCTCCCAGGTCTTCCCGCCGTCCTTCGAGCGGAAGACGCCGCGCTGCTCGTTCGGGCCGAAGGCGTGGCCGATGGCCGCGACGTAGACGAGGTCTGGGTTGCGCGGGTGCACGCGCACGCGCGAGATGTGGCGCGTGTCGTCGAGACCCGCGAGCTTCTTCCAGGTTTTCCCCGCGTCGGTCGATTTGTACATCCCGTCGCCGTGCGAGACGTTGCCGCGCAGGGTCTGCTCGCCCATGCCGACGTAGACGACGTTCGGGTCTGACTCCGACACAGCGACGGCGCCGACCGAGCCGGTCTTAAACGTCCCGTCACCCAAAGGCTCCCACGTCACGCCGCCGTCGGTCGTCTTCCACACGCCGCCGCCCGTCGCGCCGAAGTAGTAGACGAAGGGCTGACTGTTAACGCCCGCGACCGCCGCCGAGCGGCCGCCGCGGAACGGCCCGATCTGCCTGTAGGCGAGCGGCGCGAACGGCCTGCGGGCCGGCGAGTTGCCCTGCGCAGGCGCCTGCGCGCCCGCCTGCGGCGCGCGCGACGCGGCGGGCAGCACGTTTAAGAGAAGGACGACGGCGAGCAGAGAGGCCGCTGGCGCGGACGCCCGCGAGAGAAGACGTACCCTCAACATGTGCAAGGCTCCTCAGGAAGAATGTTCTTGTGTTCCGGCCGGGAAAGCTTTAAAACGGCTGTCTTCGACTTTGACGTGTGCGGGACACTATATTGCCTTTCGCCCCCGCGGGCAATCGGCATTTTAAGGGAGCGTGGCAGATTTGAGCGTCGAGATTCGTTACGCGGAGGCGCTGACAGATGAGGAGCGGCAGGCGCTCTTCGGCTGGGGACAGGACATCTTCGGGCTTGAGGACAGGGACTACCGCTGGCGGCCGAAGGACTACCACTTCATCACCGAAGAGGACGGCCGACCTTTGAGCCACGTCGGCGTCATCAAGACGACGGTGAGCGTGGGCGGGCGGCAACTCACGGTCGGCGGCATCGGCGGCGTCGTCACCGTCCCCGAGGCTCAGGGGCGGCAACTCGTCCACGCCGGCATGCGACAGGCGGCCGAGTTCATCTGCCGCGAGCTGGGCGCAGACTTCGGCATGCTCTTCTGCCTGCCGCGCCTCGAACCCTTCTACGCGCGGCAGGGCTGGCAGGCGCTCGAAGACGAAGTCGAGATCGACCAGCCCGACGGCAAGAGGCTCTGGCCCTACCGCATGATGGTGCTGCCGTGCGGCGAGCGCGAATGGCCCACGGGTCGGATCGAGATCGGGGGGCTGCCCTGGTGAACGGGATCGTGAGGTTGACGAGGTCGGGGCCCGTGCTCTCCGCCTCTGGCGAGGAGTTGGCGCGGATGCGCGCGCAGTTCGAGGAGCGGCATCACCTTTCGCTGCACGGCTTCCTCGACCCGGCGCTGCTCGACATGCTGCGCGGGAAACTGGCCGCGACCGACTTCGCGCGCATCGACCGCGACGTGGGCAGCGAGCTGCGCCCGCTCGACGCCGCGCCCTACTTCGCCCTCGAGCTCCTGCTGAACAGCCGCGCGATGCTCGACCTCGTCCCGCAACTCACGGGCTGCCCGCCGGTCGCATGCTTCACCGGGCGCATCTACCGGCGCGCGCCGGGGCAAAGCCACGTCAGCCGCTGGCACACCGACCTCAACGACGACGGCCGGATGATTACGCTCAGCGTCAACCTGAGCGAGCACGTCTACCGCGGCGGGACGACGCTCATCCGCGAGGCCGACACGAAGCGCGTCGTCTGCGAACTGCCCAACACGGGCTTCGGCGACGCCATCCTCTTCCCCATCGCCCCGCGCTTCGAGCACCGCGTCCTCGACGTTGAAGGGGACACCCCGAAGACCGCGCTCGCCGGCTGGTTCAACTCCAAACCCGACCCGCGCTACCTCTTCGCGCGCGGCGCCGCCAAAATCTAAAGCGGCTGGAATAATCGTCGGGATTTGACCACAGAGACACAGAGGCACAGCTAAAACACGGCTTTCCGCTTTAGCTGTGCCTCTGTGTCTCTGTGGTTAAAGAATCTCAGTCACATTCGACTTCAAGCTGCTCTTAATTTCCCGCCGTCTTCTTCCTCTTGATGCGGACGCGCGGGAGGTTGAGGTTGTCGCCGAGACGTTTGAGCTTGTCGAGGTCGAGCGAGCCGACGAGGTTGACGACGGTCAGCTCACGCGGCTCGACGACGATCAGCGCGAAGCCCTCGATGCGGCCGGCGGCCGTCGCCAGGTAGACTTCCGCGTCGCCGAAATCGAGCCCGCGCGACTCGACATCCATGACGCGCGACCAGCCGGGCGCGCGCAACTGCTCGCGCAGCGCCGCTACGTCCGCGTCGGTGAACTGCCCCGAAGACTTGAACTCGTAGCTGCGGACGTAGACGCCCCGCAGCCCCTCGACCAACTCCTTGACGGCGCGCTCGTCGGCGTCCTTGTCCGAGAGGAGCGAGCCGGCGAATTTGATGAGGATGCCGTCGATCTCGATGTTGACCGACTCGGCCGCCTTCGGCGCGAGCCGCTCCAGGCTGTCGAGCCGCAGACGCCCCGTCGCCGTCTGCGCCACGGCCGGCGCCGCGCACGCCCACGCGATGATGAAAGTCGTGGTGATGAGAACGCTGGTTTTAATAATCGACTGTCTCATAACTTCCTCACTGGCAGATGGTAGTAGGCAGTAGGTAGTAGGCAATAGAAGACGATTTGAGAAGCCCCGGAGGGGCGAGATGTTTATAGCCCCAAGGTGCTAATGAACCCCGAGCCCCGTCAGGGGCGACATGTGACATGTCGCTCCTCCGGAGCTTCTCAACATTATTAATGCCGGTGTCTATAAACATGCCGCCCCTCCGGGGCTTTTAACTGCCTACTGCCATCCGCCATCTGCCTTCCGCCTACTGCCTACTGCCTACTGCCTACTGCCTTCCGTCCCCTGCGCCTTCTCGCGCACGTCGCGCAGCTTCGTGCCGGTCAGGCGCAGCGCGTAGACCAACTGCTCCTTGGTCAACAGCCGCGTGTTCTCGACGAGCGCCGACCCGCTGAGCCCCGAGCGCATCGCTTCGAGGGTTAAGCCTTCGCCCGCGCCGGCCCCGCCTGTCACGGCGTCCGGGAGCTTCGGGCGCCGCCGCGTCGTGGCGACCGACGGCTGCGCGTCCTTCCGCTGGCGCGCGCCGTTCGATAAATTTCCGACAGCAACACTCTCGACTTTAGTCTTATCCTTCACCCCGCCCACGGGCGGCGGCGGCTCCAACATGCGCCGCACGACCTCGCGCTGCTCCGGGCGTACGCCCTTCGGCGCGTCGTCCTTCGGCGCCTCCTCCTTCTTCGGCCGCGGAGACTCCGGCGCGTCGGCGCGCTCGTCTGAGGTCGGCACGCGCGCGCGCAGGAAGGCCGACGCGACAAGAACTGACGCGACGAGGAGCGCGGCGGCGGCCGCGAGCGCGACCGGCGCGAACAGTCTCGACGCGCGGAGGCGGGGCGCGAAGTGTAGAAGCCCAGCCCTCCGCGGCTCGGGCGTCGCGGGCTCGGCCGGCAGCTCCAGTGCGCGCGGCGCGTGCTTGAATGTGCCGAGCAGCGTTTCGAGCCGCGCGACATCCGCGTCGGGCTCGCCCTTCTTGTCCCAGAGGTAGTCGCTCATAAACGCCGTCCTTTAAATCTCGTCAGACTTCACAGTCACGCCGAGCCGCTGACGCAGGAGCTTCATCCCGCGGTGCAGGTTGACGCGCACCGACGCGGGGCGGAGCCCCGTCCGCTCGGCGATCTCGGGGCCGGTCATGCCCTCGACGAGCCGGAGCACGAGCGTCTCGCGGTAAGCCTCGGGCAGCGAGCGGATGATCTCCAGCGCCTCGCACGCCTCGGCCTCGTGCCGCGGCCCTTGCGCCAGCTCGTCGTGCAGCTCCTCGGTCTGGCGCGCGCGCCGGTAGAAGTCGGCCGCGCGGTTGCGCGCGATGATGGCGACCCACGGCCCGAAGCGCGCGGGGTCGCGCAGGGCCCCGAGCTTGCGGAACGCCGTCAGGAAAACGTCCTGCACGAGGTCTGAGACCTCGCCGTACGGCACGCGCGCCAGCAGCACGCCGTGCACGAGCGGCGAGTAAGCGCGGTAGAGGCTCTCGAAGGCCGCACGGTCGCCCGCGCGCGCCGACTCGACGAGCGCGACTTCCGGGGGCGGGGCTTCCGCCGCCGCCTCCCGCCGCTGCTCGGCGAAGAGTAGTTTGCCGGTCTCGACCTCGAACATGCCTTGAAAAGTTTACGCCGCGGCGAGCGTCGTTATTAGCGCCTGCGGCGCCTGACTCTCGCCCCCTACGCCGGTATAGACGCGAGGACGGCGCGGGGTGTTAACGAGGTGAGTGATAAGTGATGAGTGATAAGTGATAAGAGAAGACAAGAGGCTCCTGGTTTTTCTTATCACTTATCACTCATCACTTATCACTCAAAAGATTGTGTAGATGAAGGGCGCGAGCGCCGACGACTGCGCGAAGACGAGCAGGGCTCCGAGGAGGAGCAGGATGACGACGATTGGCAGCAGCCAGAGTTTCTTGTTCTGGCGCAGGAACATCCAGACCTCACCGGCGAGCGAGAGCTTACCCATAGGAATCCGAATCCCTCCGACCCTTCAAACTTAAAGCCTCAGAACAGGCGCTCGAACTGCTCGCGCGCCTGGCGGGTCGTCTTGCGCTCGACCCAGTGACTCTCTCCGGGCGCCCCGCGCCGCCGCAGGGGGTCGCGCCCGACCAGACGCGTCACGACGCCGTAGGGCGTCACGACGAGGTAGTAGACCAACGTCAGGAGCACGCGGCTGTTGACGTGCCCGAGCACGCCCGCGAAGCGCATCCAAGCCGTGTGGAACGCGCGGGCCGCGGGCGGCACGAGCAGCCCCGCGACGAGCAGCGCCCCGCCCAAAACGCCGAAGATTGTGACGACCGTCGTCCGCCCGCGGTACAGGTTCCACGCGGCGATGCCGAGCAGCACGGCCGCGACGAGCAGCGCGCTCTTGCGCGCCTGCGCGTTCGTGACCGCGGACGCGTGCTGCGTGACGCTCCCCGTCGGCTCAATCAAGCTGAAACTCCTCCTGCCACGAGTGGTCTTCCGCGAAGGCATTGCTCTCCTGCTCCGACTTGAGCAGCAGGAAGTCGCCCACGACGAGGCAGTCCATCTCGGTGCGCATGAAGCAGGCGAACGCCTGCGCGGGCGTGCAGACGATGGGCTCGCCGCGCACGTTGAAGGAGGTGTTGACCAGCACCGCGCAGCCCGTCCGCCGCTCGAAGGCGGCGAGCAGGTCGTAGTAGTCAGGGCTCTCCACGCGCCTCACGGTCTGCACGCGCGCCGAGTAATCGACGTGCGTCACCGCGGGAATGGTCGAGCGCGGCACGTTCAACTTTTCGATGCCGAACAGTCGCTCCTCGTCCTCCGTCACGTCGCGCCGCAACTCCGCGCGCACCGGCGCGACGAGCAGCATGTAGGGCGAGTCGGCGTCAAGCTCGAAGTAGTCGGCGACGCGCTCGCGCAAGACCGAAGGGGCGAAGGGGCGGAACGATTCGCGGAACTTGATCTTCAGGTTCATCTGCGACTGCATGCGGGGCGAGCGCGGGTCGCCGAGGATGGAGCGCGCGCCGAGGGCGCGCGGGCCGAACTCCATCCGCCCCTGGAACCAGCCGACCACCTTCTCCTCCGCGAGCAGGCGCGCGACTGTCTCGGCCAGCTCGCCGTGCGGGACGCGCCGGTACTGCGCGCCCAGAGTGACGAGCGACTCCTCGATCTCGTCATTCGAGAATTCCGGCCCGAGGTACGAGCCGCGCATCCCGTCGGAGCCCCCGCGGCACACGTCTTCGACCCTACGCTCGTTGCCGAGGTACTGATGCCACACCGACAGCGCCGCGCCCAGACTCCCGCCCGCGTCGCCCGCGGCGGGCTGCACCCAGACCCGCTCGAAAGGCCCCTCGCGCAGGATGCGCCCGTTGCCGACGCAGTTGAGCGCGACGCCACCCGCGAGGCAGAGGTTACGCTCGCCGGTCTCCCGGTGGACGTGCCGCGCCATGCGCAGCATCGCCTCCTCGGTCACCTCCTGCACCGAGCGCGCCAAGTCCATCTCGCGCTGCGTCACCTCGCTCTCGGGCGCGCGGGGCCGCCCGCCGAACAGACGGTCGAAGGCCGAGTTCGTCATCGTCAGACCCGCGGCGAAGTTGAAGTACTTCATGTTGAGGCGGAGCGAGCCGTCCTCGCGCAGGTCAACCAGTTCGTCGAGGATGAGCTTCACGTAACGCGGCTCGCCGTAGGGCGCGAGCCCCATCACCTTGTACTCGCCCGAGTTGACCTTGAAGCCCGTGTAGTATGTGAAGGCCGAGTAGAGCAGCCCCAGGCTGTGGGGGAAGTGCAGCTCCTTTAAGAGGTGCAGCTCGTTCCCCTTCCCGTATCCATAACTGGAGGTCGCCCACTCGCCGACGCCGTCCATCGTCAGCACCGCGGCCGACTCGAAGGGCGAGGGGAAGAAGGCCGAAGCGGCGTGCGACTCGTGGTGCTCGGTGAAGAGCACCTTGCCCTCGAAGCCCGCCTCCTTCGACACCTGCTCGCGTATCCAAATCTTCTCGCGCAGCCACAAGGGCATCGCCAACAGGAACGAGCGCAGGCCCGACGGCGCGTAGTCAATATAAGTCTCAAGCAGGCGCTCGAATTTCAACAGAGGCTTGTCGTAGAAGGCGACGTAGTCCAGTTCCTTCGGCGTGATGCCGGCGCGGCGCAGGCAGAACTCGACGGCGTTCGCGGGGTAGCGGTAGTCGTGCTTCTTGCGCGTGAAGCGCTCCTCCTGCGCCGCGGCCAAGACCTCGCCGTCGCGCACGAGGCACGCCGCAGAGTCGTGGTAGTAGGCCGATATGCCGAGGATGTACATCTCTAAAACTCTCCGCCGCGCACCGCTTCGAACAGCCCCTTGCGGCGAGCGTTGGATTATCCTTTTTTTGTCGTTGAGCGGCAACTTCGAGCCCCAAGTGGCCTCGTTTTTGCCTTTATTACCGGCGGAAAGGTTTTCACCTACTTTTACGTACTGTTTGAGGCCAGACTGTATGAGTGAGCGTCCCGAGAATTTCAACCCGGCGGGCGAAGACCCGGAGGCGACGCTCGTCGCGCCCCGTTTCGACGCGGCCGACGCGCGCCGCGCGCACCCCGTCGTGCCGCTCGCCGGCACGACGGCACCCACGCCATACGTGAGCGCGCACGCCCCGCGCAGGCGCGTCCGGCGGCGCTCGTGGATGCCCGCGCTGCTCTCCATCGCGCTGCTCGCGGTCGCGGCGGCCGGCGGAGCCCTCGCCATGAAGTACATGCAGGGCCCGCGCGCGGAACGCGTACAGGACGCGGAACGAATACAGGAACAGCCGCAACAGGAACAGCCGCAGGCCGCGCCCGTTCAGACGGCGGAGGCGCCGACACAGCAGCCCGTAACGTCCCCCGCCGCGGAAGCCCCGCGCGCGGACGCGCCCGCCGCAAAACCCGCGACCCGCGACCCGCGACCGCGACGCGCACGAGCCGTCGTCGCCGACTCTGCGCTCGAAGACGCGGAGGACTACGAAGACCGCCGCGGCAGGGGCAGGGGCAGAGAGAGACGCCGCGGGCGCGACGACGACGAAGTCGAGAAAGAGATGCGCAAGGCCATGAAGCGCGCCCAGAAGAATGCGCCGCGCCTCGTGGACGTGCTGACGAGGCCGTAGATAATAGACCTCTTGCGAAAGTCAGGTAAATGATGCGACAAGTAGCTCGACAGGGTAAAACCTATGAGCTACGAACAGATCAAAGACTTACGCCCCACGGACTTCAAACGCTACTGCGGGGTAGAGCCGGAGA
>JBEVJD010000295.1:0-19936 GCA_040510435.1 Pyrinomonadaceae bacterium
GCGCGAATCTTGTCGAGGTAGAACGAGGCGAAACCGTCGCGCTTGGCCGTGCGGAGGTCGCCGCCCGAGCCCTTGACCCAGAGCACCTCGACCTCGGCGCCCGTGAGCGGGTCGCGCTCGATCAACTTCGAGGAGGTGTTGCCGCCGCCCGTGTTCGTCAGCGTCAAGTCTTCGCCCAGTTTGTTCGAGCGGTAGACGAGGCGGTCGAGCCCCGTGAGTTGATCCGCGACCTCGTCCTGCCAAAGATACTTCACGTACTCGAAAGACTTCTGTTCGCGTTGTCTGCTCATAAACCCTCCATGCTGTCTCTGGACTTCGCCCCGTCGCGCACGCACGAGGTGCGGCGGCGGTCACGGTCAAGCGGTTAACTCTGCGGGGCCGAAAAGTACCGAAGTCGCCCGCGTCGCGGGGGCGCGCGCGGGCTCTTAAAGAAAAGTCGCTCCGGTTTTCAGGTCTTGCTTCTAACGGGGTAGGCGGAATTCTACTCGCTCGGGGGCTCGTTTGCCAAACCTATTTGCGCATCGCCCGCGCGGACGCCGGCTACTTGCGCGGCGGGGCGGTCGAGTCGCGCGTGATGAGGTGCGTCGGGATGCGCAGCTCCGAGCCCTGCTGCTCGGGGTGCTCGATCATCGCGACGAGCGTCTCGACGACGCGGCGGCCGATCTCGGCGCGCGGCGAGCAGACGGTCGTCAGCGGCGGCTCCGAGAGGGCGGCGAACGCGATGTCGTCGAAGCCGACGACGGAGATGTCCGCCGGTATCGAGAGCCCGGCCTTGCGGAACTCGCGCATGGCGCCGAGCGCCATCATGTCGTTGGCGGCGATGACCGCGGTGGGCAGTTCCTTCGCGGCGAGTATCTCGCTCGCGGCGCGGCGCCCGCCGTCGAGGCGGAAGTCGCCCTCGTAGACCGCGGGCGCGGGCTCGTCGGGCAGGTGGCGCTTCATGAAGTCGAGGAAGGCTTCGCGGCGGATGACGCCCGAGGGGATGCGGGAGGCGCCCGCGATGTGCGCGATGCGTCGGTGGCCTAAGCTGACGAGGTGGCGGACGGCCTCCTCGATGCCGGCGGCGTAGTCCACGCAGATGTTGCTCATGCGCTCGGAGGCCACGTCGTGGCTGTCGAAGACGACCGAGACCTGTCGGCGCGTGATCTCGTGGAACAGCTCGGAGTCCAGCTCCGAGGTCATCAGCGCCACGCCCGCCATCTTCAGCTCCGACAGGCGGCGCACGTACTCGGCGGCACGCTCGGCGTCGTAGTTGGTGTTGAGGAGGATGACGTTGTAGCCGCGCTCGAAGGCCGCGGCCTCGATGGACTTGACCACCTCGGGGAAGAAGGGGTTCGAGATGTCGGAGATGAGGAGGCCCAGCATGTTGCTGCGGCCCGAGGCGAGCGAGCGCGCGTGCGCGTTGGGGTGGTACTCGCAGCGCTCGATGGCGTCGAGCACGCGCTTGCGCGTGTCGTCGGTGACGTACTTGGTGCCGTTGATGACGTGCGAGACGGTCGCGGTCGAGACGCCGGCCTCGCGGGCCACGTCCTTGATGCGGGAGGTCTTGAAGGGGGAGATGGGTGGGTGCTCGATCACCTGTCTGTGATGGTCTTCTCTCATGAACGTCTTTGCCCGGCAGTTCTCGCCTCGTGCGCCGCCTCCCGGGATTAGGAGGCGCTTCCGGCGCGGGGGACGAAGCGAGCCAGCCTGAATGATACTTCGGTCGGGTCGTTTTTAAAAGTCCGCCCGCCGACAGAGGACGCGGGCGGACTTTCAAAGACCGGGCGGCGGTGGCGAGAGCGGGGCCGTCAATTATGGCCGCCGACGGCGAGGCGCATGATGTTCTCCTCGGTGCACTCGGCGCGCTCCAAGACGCCGGTGACGCGCCCCTCGTGCATGACGGCGACGCGGTCGCTGACGTTGATGACCTCCTCCATGTCGGAGGAGATCATGATGATGGCCACGCCCGACTCGGCGAGCTTACGCATCAGCTCGTAAATCTCGGCCTTCGCGCCCACGTCGATGCCGCGCGTCGGCTCGTCGAAGATGAGCACCTTCGGCTCCAGCGCCAGCCACTTCGCCAGCACGACCTTCTGCTGGTTGCCGCCCGAGAGGTTCGCCGCGCGCGCCTCGACCGAGGGCGCCTTGACGTTCAGACGCTTGCAGACCTCCTTCGCCCCCTCGCGCTCACGCTCGAACGCGATGAGGCCGGCCGGCGCGTAGCGGTCGAGCGCGGGCAGCGTCACGTTCTCGCGTATCGGCATGTCCACGATGAGGCCGGCCGTGCGCCTGTCCTCGGGCACGAGGTAGACGCCGTGGCGGATGGCGTCCTGCGGCGAGCGGATGCTCAGGGGTTTCGAGTCGAGCATGAGCCGCGACTCGACGAACGAGTCCACGCCGAAGATGGCCTGCGCGGCCTCGCTGCGCCCGGCGCCGACCAGACCCGCCAGCCCCAGAATCTCGCCGCGCCCCACGTCGAGCCTGACCTGCTGGCTGGGGTAGCGCGACGTGCGTAAAGATTCGACCTCGAAGTAGCGCGGACTCTTCTCGCCCTCGGGGTGCTGGTAGAACGACTCGATGTCGCGCCCGACCATCAGCCGCACCATGCGGTCGTGCGTAATCTCCTCGCGCGCCAGTTCGCCCGCGTTCGCGCCGTCGCGCAGGACGACCGCGCGGTCTGCGATCTCCTTCACCTCGCCCAGGCGGTGCGAGATGTAGATGACGGCCACGCCGTGCTCGCGCAAGTCCTTGACGACATCGAGCAGGCGCTCCGTCTCCGAGAGCGTGAGCGAGGACGTAGGCTCGTCCATGATGAGAATGCGCGCGTCCAGCGAGAGCGCCTTGGCGATCTCGACCATCTGCTGCTGCGCGATGGAGAGGCGCGCGAGCGGCGTGTCGGGCGCGATGTTGAGGCCGAGGCGCGCGAGGTGCTTCTTCGTCTCCTCCTCCATCCGCCCGCGGTCGATGAGGCGCAGCGGCCCGCCGCGCGTCGGCTCGCGCCCGAGGTAGACGTTGGCGGCCACGTCGAGGTTGTCGAGGACATTCAACTCCTGGTGGATGAAGGCCACGCCGTGGCGGGTCGCGTCCGACACGCCCTGGATGCGCGCGGGCGCGCCGTCGATCGAGACCTCGCCCGAGTCCGGCTGGTGCACACCCCCGAGCACCTTCATCAGCGTGGACTTCCCCGCCCCGTTCTCGCCCAGCAGCGCCACGACCTCGCCCTTCGACACCTCAAGGCTCACGCCCTTCAGCGCGTGCACGCCGGGGAAGCGCTTCTCTATCGAACGCATCTGTAGTATCGGGGACATAGGAACAGTAGTCAGTAGTCAGTAGTCAGTAGCGCTTCGCGCCGCGGCCGCGGCTATTAAATCTGACGATGCGCCTTGAGACAGTTTTTTTCTACTGTCTACTGTCTACTTCCCTCCTCACCTCCCGCGAAGCTGATTAATCTGCCGGGTGAACTCTTCGACGGTGTCCTTCTTGACGACCTTGGTCGGGACGAAGACCTGCTTGTTGGCGGGGATGCCCGAGCGGTCGCCCTTGAGCGCGGCGGCCATCATCTTGATCGCCTGGTAGCCGAACTCGAAGGGCTGCTGGACGACCGTGCCGTAGATGGCCCCCTCCTTGATGCCGGCCAGCGTCTCGTCCTCCTCGTCGAAGGCGATGATCTTAACCTGGCCGATCTTGCCCGCGTCGCGCACCGCGTTGAGGATGGCCGGCCCGTTGTAGCTCCAGAGGCCGACGAGGCCCGCCACGTCCGGCGACTTGACGAGCGTGTCGGCCACGTTCGCCTTGGCGCGGACGCGCTCCGTGTCGTCGGTGCGCGTGTCGAGGATGGTGACGTTCGACCCCGTCAGCTCCTCCTTGATGCCCTGCATCCGCTCCTGCGCGTTGCGCGCGTCGAGCTTGCCGACGAAGAGCACGATCTTGCCGCCCTGCGGCAGCGCCTCCTTGATGAGCTTGCCCGCATCGCGGCCTGCGGCGACATTGTCGGTGCCGACGTAACAGGCGCGGTCGCTCTTCGGCGCGTCGGAGTCCTGCGTGAAGACGAGCGTCTTCTTGGCCACGTCGTTGATGAACGGCGTCTGGTTGTCCGGGTCGACCGGGCTGATGGCGATGCCCTCGACGCCGACCGCGAGCAGGTCGTCCACGATGCGCCGCTGCCCGTCGGGCGTCCCGTCGGGCGGTATCTTGAACTCGGCCGTCACATCGGCCAGCTCCGCGTCGGCCTTCTCGACGCCCTTGCGCGCGATAGTCCAGAAGTCCGAGGCGTTGTTGGTGACGAAGGCGAGCCGCTTGGTGCCGCCCGTGCCGCCCCCGCCGCCGTTGGCGGTGTTGGCGCCGCCGCCGCCCCCCTGCTGCGTGCAGGCGGCCAACAACAGGGCGCCGCACAGAAGCAACATCTTCTTCAGTTTCATCTCGCTTCTCCTCATCATCCGAATTTTATGACTGCGGCAGACGAAAACAGTAGTCAGTAGTCAGTAGTCAGTAGAAAAGCATTCGTCGCTCGAACCGTCCGGTTGTCATCCTCAACTTCCGCAAAGCGGAGCCTACTGGCTACTGACTACTGACTACTGAACTTATACACGGTCGTCGAGCGGAAGCGCGCCCCCTTGCGCAGAACCGTCGAGGGGAACTCGGCGCGGTTCGGCGAGTCGGGGTAGTGCTGCGTCTCAAGGCAGAAGCCGTAGCGGTGGCGGTAGGGCTTGCCGCCCTTGCCCACGTCGCTCCCGTCGAGGTAGTTGCCCGTGTAGAGCTGCATGCCCGGCTCCGTCGTCCAGGTCTCCATCACGCGCCCCGTCGTCGGCTCCGTGACGCGCGCCGCGAGGCGCAGCGTGCCGGGACGACCGTTGACGACGAAGTTGTGGTCGTAACCCTTGCCGAGCTTCAACTGCTCCTCGTCCTGATTGATGCGCGCGCCGATGGCCGTCGGGCGCGTGAAGTCGAAGGGCGTGCCGCGCACCGGGCGCAGCTCGCCCGTGGGGATGGCGCCCGCGTCGGTCGGCGTGAAGCGGCTGGCGTTGACCGTCAAAACGTGGCCGAGGATGTCGCCGTTACCCTGACCCGCGAGGTTGTAGTAGTTGTGGTTCGTCAGGTTGACGACGGTGTCTTTGTCCGTCGTCGCGTAGTAGTCGATCTTCAACTCGTTCGCGTCGTTGAGCGTGTAGACGACCCGGACGTTGAGGTTGCCCGGGTAGCCCTCCTCGCCGTCACGGCTCAGGTAGGTGAGTTCGAGCGACTGGCCGCCGCGTGCGGCGAGGGGCCGCGCCTTCCAGATTACTTTGTCGAAGCCGCGGACGCCGCCGTGCAGGTGATTCTCGCCGTTGTTCGTGGCGAGCGTGTACTCCTGGCCGTGCAGGGAGAAGCGCCCCTTCGCGATGCGGTTGGCGTAACGGCCGATGAGCGCGCCCATGTAGGTGGTCGTCTTCTGAAAGCCCTCGATGTCGTCGAAGCCGAGCACCACGTCGTCGAACTTGCCGGCGCGGTCGGGCACCTTGAGCGAGACGACCGTGCCGCCGTAGGTCGTGATGCGCGCCTCGGCGCCCCGCCGGTTCTTCAGCGTGTAGATGTGCACGGCCTGCCCGTCCCTCGTCTGCCCGAAGCCCTCCCTCTTCGGCACGCCCTGCCCCGCAGCCGCGGGCGCGAGCCCCAGCAGGATAATTGAACAGAGCAGGAGCCGCGCCGCCGTCCTCTTCAAGAGCATAGTCGAACTCTCCGGATGAATGGTCTTCAAGCTCACTTCAGCCTCAAGCGGGTTTCACGCGCGCCGAGCGGCGCTGGAGTATCTGGTCGGCGATGACGCCGATGAGGATGACCGCGCCCATCACGGCGAAGTTCAGGGACGAAGGTATCCCGAGCAGGTTGACGAGATTCTGCAAGACCTGCAACAGCGCCGTCCCGATGAGGATTCCGATAATCGAACCCTCGCCGCCGCGCAGACTACAGCCGCCTAAGACCGCCGCCGCGATGCCGTACAGCTCGAAGAAGTTCCCGTGCGACGAGGGCGAGATGGAGTTCGTGTAGAAGGCGAAGACGATGCCGGCGATGCCGACGAGCGCGCCGAGGATGAGGTAGGCGCTCGCCACGATTCTCTGCGAGTTGATGCCCGAGTACCGCGCCGCCGTCTCGTTCCGGCCCACGGCGTAGAGGTAGCGCCCGTAGACCGAGCGGTGCAGCACGACCCACATCACGATGCTGACCAGCACCAGTATCACGAACGGCGTCGGGACGCCGAACAGGCTCCCCGTCGCAACTTGCTGAAGCGTCTCGAAGCCCGCCGCCGACCCGAAGCCCTTCGTCTCGTCGTTCGAGATGAAGCGCGCCAGCCCCCGGTAGAACAGCAGCCCGCATAGGGTGACGATGAACGGCTGCACCCGCACCTTCGTGATGAGCAGCCCGTGGAGCCCGCCTAAAGCGGTGCCGATGCCGATGGTGGCGAGCACCGCCAACACCGACGGCCAGCCCCACTCCGTCAGCATCATCGACAGCAGCACGCCGAGGAGCGCGAAGACCGAGCCGACCGAGAGGTCGATGCCCCCCGTGATGATGACGATGCCGAGCCCAATCGAGAAGATGCCGTAGGCTCCGATGAGCCGCGCCATGTTCTGGAGGTTGGCCGGTGCGAGGAAGCGCGGGTTCAAGACCGCCACCACCACGCACAAGAGCACGAGCAGCAGGAAGGTGCCGAGTTCTTTCTTCATCGAGTTTTCTCTCGGAGGGGAAGCGGTTAACAGGCACGCGGCGGTCGAACGTCCTCAGTCGAGGCGCGCGCGCGCCCGCCGCGGGGAACTGTCAAACAGAAAACTGTAACTCTTGATACGTGCCTTCTACTTTAACTCCGGCCATTTTGCAAGCGAGGCGGGGAAGAATGAGGGGATAATAGAAGAAGGTAGTCAGGAGTCAGAAGTCAGAAGCCAGAAGAAAACCTTCGTCGCCCGAACCGTGCGGTTCTCATCCTAAGCGTCAGCAGAGCTGAGCCTTCTGACTCCTGACTCCTGACTCCTGACTCCTGTTTTTAACGCCCGACGACGCCCGCGAGGAATTCGTCGGCCGCGACCTCGACGGCGCCGCCGAGCCCCGCGCCCGTCGGCTCGCCGGGCTCGACCGACCAGCCGGAGATGCGCCCGGCCATGCTCTGCCAGACCGCGTCCTGCAAAGGCCCGCTGATGAACTTCCAGCCGTAGACCAGCCGCCCGCTCACGATCACCCTCGACACGCCGAGCCCCGTGATGACGTTCGCGATGCCGATGCCGAGGTACTCGCCCAGACGCTCCAGAGTCCTCCGCGCGCGCAGCTCGCCGCCCTCGGCCCGCGCCACGATCTCGACGAAGCGCGGCGGCGTCTGCCCGCCCAACTGCACGCGGTCGCCCACATACAGAGACGAAGCCGCCGACGCCGACGCGTACATCTCCCAGCACCCGCGGTTCCCGCAGCGGCACTGCTTCCCGCCCGCGACGATGGTCATGTGCCCGAACTCGCCCGCCAGCCCTTCGCTCCCGCCCGTGCCGCGGTAGACCTCGCCGCCCAGAACCAACCCGACGCCTATCCCGGTTCCGCTCCTCACCAGAGCGAAGTTCGACGGCGGCGTCTCCGACGCGTCGCGCAGACGCAGACGCGCCTCGTACATCGCCGCCGCGGTCGCATCGTTCTCGACGACGACGGGCACCGTGCCCCCTTCGCCCCCGCACGGCTTCACGCTCAGAGCCTGCGCCACGTCCACGCCGCGCCAGCCGAGGTGCGGCGCGTAGAGCATACGCCTCCGCTCCGCGTCGGTCGGCCCCGGCACGCTCACGCCGATGACCTTCAACTCTCGTCCGGGCACCTTCGCGCACAGGCGCTTGACCGACGCGCGCATCAGCGCCAGAGCCTCCTGCGGCTCGGGCGGCGTCTCGAACTCGTCCTCGCCGAACCTCTCGCCCGCCAGCGTCGCCAGGCCCACCGTCGTGTGGCGCACGCCGACGCTCACGCCGACGAAGAACTCATTCAGGTCTCCGAACGACAACGCGACCGGCGGCCGCCCCGACGTGCGCGCCACCCCCGCCGACAGAGCCTCCTGCTCCTCGCGCAGCACGCCTTCGGCGAGGAGCGGCTTGACGACCTCCGTCACCGTGCTCCGGTTGACGCCGAGCCTTCGCGCGATCTCGACGCGCGGGATGGGCTGCGCCGCGAGCACGAGCCGCAGGATCATCCGCGACGCGCCGACCACGCTCGTCGCCGTCTGCGACTGAGACGGCGCGGCCCACTCTTCCGCCTCCGCGACGGCCGCGCCGCCGCCCTCGGACGCCCTCACGCCGTTGCCGCTCGCGCTCCTGAACGAGTGCGACACGCCGACGCCGGTCTTACGCATCGCGAGCGCGCGACCGGCCGCGTTCGGGACGAAGCCCAGTTGTCTTATCGCCAGCTCGACGCGTTCGCGCGTCTCCGGCGTGGTGCGTCGCGTCTCGTTGATGACGTGCGAAACGGTCGCCGTCGAAACCCCAGCCAACACCGCCACATCTCTTAAAGTCGGCACAAATCACTCACCCTTCCTGGCTCGTCTACTCCGGCCCGTTACGACTCGAAAAAACACGTTTCCCTGCCGTCCGGGCCTGCTCAAACCCAACTCCGGGCGACTTGATAAGCATATTTTATGCGCCCATAAATTAAACTAAGACAGACACTTACAGATTCTAGCACGAATTTAACCGATTGCCTCTACGCTTCTGTTACGCTGGCGCTTCTGGACATAAGATTTAACGAAGCCGTAACCTTGCCGACGAATTCCGAGCCACAGGAGTCGAATTATGCCGACCGATTTTCTCAGGCGCGCGACCGCCATTCTCGCCCTCGCCTGCGCGCTCACAACGTGCCCCGCGGACGCGCGCGCGCAGGACGTTGCGGGACGTTTGAACACGCCGTCTCTCAAGTTCGACTTCGGCCCCGGCAGGGTCAAGGACGGCTACCGGCAGGTGCTTCCGGCGACTCTCTACACGAAAGAACTCGGCTACGGCTTCGAGCCCGGCGCGCACGTGACGTGCGAAGACCGCGGCGGCGACCGGCTGCGCGGGGACTTCTGCACGGCCGCCGCGCCCTTCTACTTCTCGGTGGCGCTGCCCGAGGGCAACTACGACGTGACCGTCACCTTCGGCGACCGCGAGGGCGAGACGGTCACGACGGTCAAGGCCGAACTGCGCCGCCTCATGCTCGAAGAGGTGCGCACCGCGCGGGGCCGCTCCGAGACGCGCACCTTCACCGTCAACGTCCGCACGCCGGTGATCTCGACCGGCGGCGAGGTCAAGCTCAAAGACCGCGAGCGGACGATGGAGGCTTGGGCCTGGGACGAGAAGCTCACGCTCGAATTCAACAACGCGCGACCCGCCGTCAGCGCGATTGAGATCAAGAGGAACGACAAGGCCCCCACGCTCTTCCTCCTCGGCGACTCGACCGTCTGCGACCAGCCGCGCGAGCCCTACAACAGTTGGGGCCAGATGCTCACGCGCTTCTTCAAACCCGGCCTCGCCGTCGCCAACCACGCCGAGTCGGGCGAATCCCTCCGCAGTTCCACGGGCGCGCGCCGCCTCGACAAGGTCTTGAGCCTGTTGAAGCCCGGCGACTACCTCTTCATACAGTTCGGCCACAACGACGAGAAGGAGCGCGGCGAGGGCGTCGGCGCGTTCACGACTTACAAGGCTTCGCTCCGGCGCTACGTCGAGGAGGCGCGCAAGCGCGGCGCCGCGGTCGTCCTCGTCACGCCGATGCACCGCCGAACCTTCGACGCCGCGGGCAAGATCACGGACTCGCACGGCGACCACGACGACGCCGTGCGTCAGGTCGCGGGGGAGATGGGCGTCCCCCTCATAGACCTCCACGCCTCGAGCAAGCCCTTCTACGAAGCGCTCGGCCCCGAGGAGTCGAAGAAGGCTTTCGCCCCCAACGACGGCACGCACCACAACAACTACGGCAGCTACCAACTCGCGCGCGCCGTCGTCGAAGGCGTCAGGTCGAACCGCCTCCCCCTCTCCAAATATTTGACCGGCGACCTCCGCCCCTTCGACCCCGCGCGCCCCGACCCCGTCGCCTCTTTCAAACTCCCCCCGAGCCCGCTCGCGACGGAGACGAAGCCCCTGGGCAACTAGGAAGTGATGGAAAAGAGCCGTGAACCGTGAACCGTAAACCGTGACAAGAGAGAACGGCTTTCCTTCTTTTCACGGGTTACGGCTCGCGATTCACGCTCCCGATTCATCACTCCTCTTCGCATTTCGCGCCGACTCGGTTTAGAATCAGAGCCCCCAGCAATAGAAAGCTTGTAAGACTAATAGGCCGAGTGAAGGCCGGAAGCGTCCGCGGTGTCGGCGCGCGGTAAACCGCTTTACCCGTGAAAATTCTTTCGGAGACTGTCCGCATGCTCTCCTTCGCCTCGAAGCGAAACGCTTACGTAACCGCTCTGCTTTTTACGGCGGCGCTGCTGCTCGCCTCGGCCGCCGACGCGCGCGCCGACGTTTCGCTGCCCGACGTGCTCTCCGACTCGATGGTCTTGCAGCGCGGCGTGCGCGTGCCCGTCTGGGGGCGCGCCGAACCGGGCGAGGCCGTCACCGTCGGCTTCGCGGGGCAGACCAAAAGGACGACGGCCGGCGCCGACGGCCGCTGGCGCGTGTGGCTCGACCCGCTGCGCGCGAACGCGACGCCTGCGGTGTTGACCGTCAGCGGCGCGAACAGGGTCGAGTTGCAGGACGTGCTCGTCGGCGAGGTGTGGCTCGTCGCGGGGCAGTCGAACATGCAGTTCACCTTGGCCGAGACGCGCGAGGCCGCGACGGCCATCGCCGCCGCCAACCACCCGCACATCAGGCTCTTCAACGTCAGCCGCCAGGTCGCCTTCAAGCATCGGCCGCCGCCACTCGCCAACTGGCGCGCCGTCACGCCCGAGTCCGTCAAAGACTTCTCCGCCGCCGGCTTCTACTTCGCCGTCGAGATACAGAAGGAGTTGGGCGTCCCCGTCGGCATCATCAACTCCTCTTACGGCGGCTCGCAGGCCGAGGCGTGGACGCCGGTCGAGTACCTGCTCGCCAGCGCAGACCTCAAGCCCACGGTCGAGCGCACGAAGATTTGGGACGAGGAGCGGCCGCGCGTGAAGGTCGAGTACGAGGAGCAGATCAAGCGCTGGCGCGAGCAGGCCGACAAGACGAAGGCCGCGGGCGCGCGCCCCTCGCCCTCGCCGCCCGTGCCCGACGCGCTGCGCGAATACCGCGTCGCCTCGTCCATCTACGACGGCATGGTCGAGCCGCTCATCCCCTTCCCCGTCCGCGGCGCCTTCTGGTATCAGGGCGAGTCGAACGAGGCGCGCGCGCAGCAGTACGGCATCCTCCTGCCGACGATGATCCGCGCGTGGCGCGAGCGCTGGGGTCAGGGCGACTTCCCCTTCGGCATCGTCCAACTCCCCAACTACCGCGACCCGAAGCCCGACCCGGCGGACGACGCCTGGAGCCACATCCGCGAGGCGCAGCGCCGCACGGCTCTCTCGACGAAGAACGCCGGCCTCGTCGTCACCATAGACGTGGGCGAGGCGCACGACATACACCCGAAGAACAAGCTCGACGTTGGTCGCCGCATGGCGCGCTGGGCGCTGGCCGAAGTGTACGGGCGGAAGTTGACGGCGACGGGCCCGATGTTTCGCAAGTCGAAGGTTGAAGGGTCGAAGCTCGTCCTCACGTTCGACGACGTGGGGACGGGGCTGAGAATCCGCGACGGCGACAAGCCGCAAGAGTTCGCCGTCGCGGGCGAAGACCGGAAGTGGCACTGGGCGGAGGCGCGCATCGTCGGGAAGGATAGAGTCGAGGTCTGGTCGCCGGAGGTGCCGCGACCCGTCGCCGCGCGCTACGCCTTCAACAACAACCCGCGCCGCCAGAACCTGACGAACGACACTGGTCTGCCCGCCGCGCCCTTCCGCACAGACGACTGGCCGGGGCCCACGGACGGCAAGCGTTGACGATTGATTTAGCGACGATGGAGAGGAACATGCGAAGAAACAGAGCCGCGAGTGGTGGCGAGCGGGTCGGTGTGTCATCACGCGGGCCGCACGTCGCGGCACGTACCCGCTCGCTACCGCTCGCGGTTCTGTTGCTCTGCCTGTCGCCCTTCATCTCAGCGGCGCAGACGGGCGAGTTGGCTCCGCTGCCGACCCCGCCCGTACAGCGACCCGCAGACCCGAAGCTCCCGACGCTCTTCGTCGTCGGCGACTCGACGGCCAACAACAACGCGAACGGAGGCCGTGGCTGGGGCGACCCGTTCGTCGCCTTCTTCGACACGTCGAAGCTCAACGTCCTCAACCGCGCGCGCGCCGGCCGCAGCAGCCGGACGTTCCTGACCGAGGGGCTGTGGGATAAGGTCTTGCAGGACTTGAAGGCGGGCGACTTCGTGCTCATACAGTTCGGCCACAACGACGGCGGCCCGCTCGACACCGGCCGCGCGCGCGGCTCGCTGCCCGGTTTGGGCGAAGAGACGAAGGAGATAACGAAGCCCGACGGCGCCAAAGAGGTCGTCCACACCTTCGGCTGGTACAACCGCAAGTTCATCGCCGACGTGAAGGCGAAAGGGGCGACGCCCATCATCCTCTCGCTCACCGTGCGCAACATCTGGAAGGACGGCAAGGTCGAGCGCGGCTCGGGCAAGTTCCGCCAGTGGGCGGAAGAGTTGGCGCGCGCCGAGGGCATCGGCTTCGCGGACGTGACGGGCATCATCGCCGACAAATACGAGGCGCTGGGCGAAGAGAAGGTCAAGGCGCTCTTCGGCCCCGACCACACGCACACGAGCCCGGCCGGCGCGGAGTTCAACGCCGCGGCCGTTGTCGCCGGGTTGAAAACTCTTAAGGGCAACCCGTTCAAAAGATACTTCTCGCCGCGGGCGAACGAGGTCGCCGCTTACAAGCCCGCGCAGTTGAATTGAGATGGCCGACGCTGCAACGCAGAGATTCCGAGTGAGCATGACGACGTTCGTTGTCGTCGTCATCTTCTACTCGTTTCTCTTCCCCGCGCGTGTCGGCGCGCAGAGGCAGATGGAGGCACTCGGGCGCGGCGTGGTCGCCGTCAGGCAGGCGGACGGGCGCGTGTGGGTCGGCTGGCGTCTGCTGGGAACCGACGCTGACTCGCTCGCCTTCAACCTCTACCGCTCGGACGGCGGCGCCCGCGCCGTCAAGCTCAACGACAAGCCGCTCGCGGGCCCGACCAACTTCGTGGACGAGAAGGCCGACACGTCGAAGTCGAACTCCTACTTCGTGCGCCCCATCTCTAAAGGCAGAGAGGGCGAGCCGAGCGCGGCCTTCACGCTCGCGGCAGACGCGCCCGCGCGGCAGTACCTTTCGATACCCTTGCGGACGCCGCGAGGGTACGCGCCGGGCGACGCCTCGGCCGGCGACCTCGACGGCGACGGCGAGTACGAGTTGGTCGTCCACATGGAGGGGCTGGTGCGCGGCGGCAACAACGGCGGCATGGGCACCGCGACCGAGCCCATCCTTCACGCCTACAAGCTCGACGGCACGCTCCTCTGGGCGATCAACCTCGGCCGCAACATCCGCGAAAGCTCACACCATACGCAGTTCATGGTCTACGACCTCGACGGCGACGGCCGCGCCGAGGTCGCCTGCAAAACCGCCGACGGCACAGTTGACGGCCGAGGCAAAGTCATCGGTGACCCCGGGGCCGACTGGCGTAACCCGGAGGGTACCGTCGCCGTGTGGCGCCGCGAAGCGTCGGGGCGCGAGTTCAGGCACGACACCTCCGGCTACGTCCTCTCCGGCCCCGAGTACCTGACTGTCTTCGACGGGTTGACGGGCGCCGCCCTCGCCACGACGAACTTCATCCCGCCGCGCCACCCCGCGAAGCACAACCCGACGCCCGAAGAGCTGACCGCGGTCTGGGGCGACGGCTACGGCAACCGCGTTGACCGCTTCCTCGCCTGCGTCGCTTACCTCGACGGCAAGCGCCCGAGCCTCGTCATGGCACGCGGCTACTACACGCGCACGGTGCTGACCGCGTGGAACTGGCGCGGCGGGAAACTCACGCGCGTGTGGACGTTCGACAGCGAGGACGGGACGCCCGGCAATAAGGCTTTCGGCGGACAGGGTAATCACAACTTGAGCGTCGGCGACGTTGACGGCGACGGCCGCGACGAGATCGTCTACGGCGCGATGGTCATCGACGACGACGGGAAGGGTCTCTATTCGACCGGCCTCGGCCACGGCGACGCGCTCCACCTCTCAGACCTCGACCCCGAGCACCCGGGGCTCGAAGTCTTCGACATACAGGAGCGCTTCGACGACGCGGGCGCGCACTTCCGCGACGCGCGCACGGGGAAGATTCTGTGGAAGAAGCCTTCGGTCAAAGCGGGCGCGGACGGCGAGGGACCGGGGCGCGGCCTGTGCTTAGAGATCGACCCGCGGCACGGCGGCTTCGAATGCTGGGTGCGCGGCGCGGACATCTCGGGGCTCTTCGACGCGCGCGGCACGCTCGTCTCGGAGCGCACGCCGCGCTCCTGCAACTTCGGCGTCTACTGGGACGGCGACACCTTGAGGGAGTTGCTCGACCGCAGCTATATCTCCAAGTGGAACTGGAAGGACTCGACCGAGACCTTGCTGCTCGTGGCCGAAGGCTGCGTGTCGAACAACGGCACGAAGGCGGTGCCGACTCTGAGCGCCGACCTCTTCGGCGACTGGCGCGAGGAGGTCATCTGGCGCACGGCGGACAACAGCGAGCTGCGCGTCTACACGACCACCATCCCGACCGCGGAGCGCTTCTACACCTTCATGCACGACCCGCAGTATCGCCTGAGCATCGCGTGGCAGAACGTCGCCTACAACCAGCCGCCGCACACGAGCTTCTTCGTCGGCGCAGGCATGAAGCGGCCGCCGCGCCCTAACATCGTCGCCACAGGTGCAAGGAAGAAATAGGGGCTGTTTAGAAAGTCCCGTAGGGACGGACTGTTTATAGCTTTTGAGTCTTCATCATGTTTTGAGCCCCGTCAGGGGCGACATGGACATGCCGCTCCTCCGGAGCTTGGACAGTTAATAATCAGACTTGAACTATAAACATCCCGCTCCCCCGGAGCGAAGAGTTTACCGACCGATCCCGAGAGCTTGATAGACGCCGCTCCCTGCGGCGAACGAGACAGGAGACAGACCTTGACGAAGCCGTTCAGACACACGGGGGCGCGCGCCTTCGCCTCGCTGTTGCTCGTCGTGAGCTTGCTCGCACCGCTCGGCGTCTTCGCGCAGGGCAGGAGACGCGGCGGCGCGGCGGCGGCGAGCGCCCCGCAGACGGGCGCGGCGCTCGCGTGGCCGCGCGTGACGAGCCAGTCGAAGCCCTGGACGCGCTGGTGGTGGCTGGGCAGCGCCGTCAACCGGCGCGACCTGTCAACGGCGCTGGCGCAGTACGAGAAGGCGGGGCTCGGGGGGCTTGAGCTGACGCCCATCTACGGCGTGCGCGGCGAGGAGGGGCGCTTCATCAACTTCCTCTCGCCCGAGTGGGTCGGGATGCTCGAACACACTCTGAGGGAGGCCAACCGGCTCGGCCTCGGCGTGGACATGGCGACGGGGACGGGCTGGCCCTTCGGCGGCCCGTGGATCAACGCGGAGGACGCGTGCAAAGACCTCGTCTCGAAGACGTGGGAGCTGCGCGGCGGCGCGCGTCTGGGCGAGCCCGTGCGTCTCGTGCAGAAGCCTTTCGTGCGCGCGGTCGGGCGCAGACCCGACATCTCGACCCTGCGCGAGCCCATCAGCGCGAACCCGAATCTGCAAGAGCTGGCGCTCGACCAGGTGCGCTTCGAGAAGCCTCTGCCGCTGCAAGCGCTGATGGCCTACTCAGACCGCGGCGAGACGCTCGACCTCACCAGCCGCGTCCGCCCCGACGGCACGCTCGACTGGGTCGCGCCTGCGGGGCGCTGGAAACTCTACGCGGTCTTCCAGGGCTGGCACGGCAAGTTGGTCGAGCGCGCCGCGCCCGGCGGCGAGGGCAACGTCATAGACCACTTCTCGGCCGAAGCGCTGGGCAACTACCTCAAGAAGTTCGACCGGGCGTTCGCGGGCCGCAACGTGCGCGGCTTGCGCGCCTTCTTCAACGACTCCTACGAGGTTGACGACGCCGAAGGGCAGTCTGACTGGACGCCGACGCTCTTCGCGGAGTTCCGCGCGCGCCGCGGCTACGACCTGAGACAGGAGTTGCCCGCGCTCCTCGGCGACGGCGACGAAGAGAGGCGCGCGCGCGTGCTCCACGACTTCCGCGAGACGATCTCCGACCTGCTCCTCGAACGCTTCACCGCGCCGTGGCGCGAGTGGGCGCACAAGAAGGGCGCCATCGTCCGCAACCAGTCGCACGGCTCGCCCGCCAACATCCTCGACCTCTACGCCGCGAGCGACATCCCCGAGACCGAAGGCACAGACATCGTGCGCATGAAGTTCGCCTCGTCGGCTGCGAACGTGACGGGCAGGACGCTCGCGTCGGCTGAGACGGTGACGTGGCTCGACGAGCACTTCCTCTCCTCGCTCGGCGACGTGAAGAGGGCCGTAGACCTCAACTTCCTCGGCGGCATCAACCACGTCGTCTACCACGGCCTCGCCTTCTCGCCGCCCGCAGACCCCTGGCCGGGCTGGCTCTTCTACGCCGCCGTACACTTCGAGCCGACGAACCCGCAGTGGAAAGACTTCCCGGCGCTCAACCGCTACATCGCGCGCGTGCAGTCGTTCATGCAACAGGGTCGCGCCGACAACGACGTGCTGCTCTACTACCCCGTCCACGACATGTGGTCTGAGCCGGGTAAGGAAAGACTCGTCCACGTCGGCGGCGGGCACGACGTGGGCATCACGCAGGCGGACGCGCAGGACTTGCTCGACGCGGGCTACTCCTTCGACCTCGTCTCCGACCGGCAGCTCGCGCGCGTCACGTGGTCACAGGTCGCGCTCAGCGCGGGCGGTCGCTTCTATCAGGTGATCGTGCTGCCGGAGACGCGCTTCGTGCCGGCCGAGACGTTCGAGAAGTTGATGGGGCTCGCGCGTCAGGGCGCGACCGTCGTCGTCCGCAAGAGCATGCCGTCGGACGTGCCGGGACTGAACAACCTCGACGCGCGCCGCGCGGACTTCGGGCGGCTCGTGTCGCAGCTCAAATTCTCCAACACGGACACCACGGGCGTGCGCAGCGCGAGCGTCGGCGCCGGGCGCTTCCTTCTGGGCGACGACTTAACGAACCTGCTCGCGTACGCGGACGTGCGCCGCGAGGCGATGGTCGAACGGGGCTTGAGCTTCACGCGCCGCGCGTACGCGGGCGGCGCTCAATACTTCATCCTCAACCGCGGCAACGCGCCGGTCGAGGGCTGGGTGCCGATTGCCACGGGCGCGAGCGCGGCCGCGGTCTTCGACGCGCTGACGGGCGAGGCGGGGCTCACACAGTTGCGCGATGTGCCCGGCGGCCGGGAGATTTACTTACAACTCGCGCCGGGCGAGTCGTGCGTCGTGAGGACGTTCAACCGCCGCCCGCGCGGCGAGCCGTTCCCCTACTTCCGTCCCGCGGGCGCGGCGCAGCCGCTCGACGGCGGGTGGCAGGTGCAGTTCGTCGAGGGCGGCCCGCGGCTCCCGCCCGAGCTGAGCCTGAAGGCGCTGACCTCCTGGCTGAGGCTCGACGGCAACGCCTACAAATCATTCTCCGGCACGGCGCGCTACACGACGGGCTTCGACCAGCCGCAGGGGTCTGCGGGCGACTGGCTCCTCGACCTCGGGCGCGTGGCCGAGTCGGCGCGCGTCCGCCTCAACGGGCACGACCTCGGGACGCTCATCACGCCGCCCTTCCGCGTCCGCGTGCCCGCGGCGCTGCTGCGCGGGCGGAACGCGCTCGAAGTCGAGGTCTCGAACCTGTCGCTCAACCGCGTCATCGACATGGAGCGGCGCGAGGTCAGGTACAAGAAGTTCTACAACACGAACTTCCCCGCGCGCCGCCCCGAGAACCGCGGCGCCGACGGACTCTTCGACGCCACCAAACTCGCGCCGCGCGACTCCGGCCTGCTCGGCCCCGTGACGCTGACGCCCATCGAGCCCGTGCGGTTTTAAGTTGAGCGAAGGAACGATAATCCGATGAAGCCCGGACTGTTGAGAATCACGACCGCTTTCGTGCTGCTCTTAACCGCGCTCGCGTGCACGCCGACGCCCGCGCGAGGTCAGGCGCGTGGGGCCGCCGCGCGCGTCACGACCTCCTTCGACCCTGACTGGCGCTTCTTCAAAGGCGACGCGCGCGGCGCCGAGCGGCCCGAGTTCGACGACGCGACGTGGCGCCGTCTCGACGTGCCGCACGACTGGAGCATCGAGGGGCCTTTCGACGAGAAGAACCCGACGGGCAAGGACGGCGGCTATCTGCCCGCGGGCGTCGGCTGGTATCGCAAGCACTTCAACGTCCCCGCCGGCCACGCGGGGCGCCGGGTCTTCGTCGAATTCGACGGCGTGATGGCGAACAGCGACGTGTGGGTCAACGGCCAGCACTTGGGCCGCCGGCCTTACGGCTACATCGGCTTCCGCTATGAGTTGACCCCACACCTCAACCCCGGCAAACCGAACGTCCTCGCCGTGCGCGCCGACAACGCGGGGCAGCCCGCGTCGCGCTGGTACACGGGCGCGGGACTCTACCGGCACGTCCGTCTCGTCACGACCGACCCCGTCCACCTCGAACACTGGGGCACGTTCGTCACCACGCCGCAGGTCACGAACGCGAGCGCGACCGTGAGCGTCCGCAGCACCGTCGTCAACCAGTCACCGGCCGCGCGCGAGGTGTCGCTGCAAGTCCAGATCGCGGGCCCCGACGGCAAGGTGGTCGGGACGGCCGAGACGAAGCCGAGACAGCTCGCCGCGGGCGAGTCGGCCGACTTCACGCAGGAGGTCGTCGTCAAAAACCCCGTGCGCTGGGACATCCGCGACCCCGCGCTCTACAGCGCCGTCGCGCGCGTGCGCGCGGCCGGTCGCGTCTTGGACGACGAGGCCGTCACCTTCGGCATCCGCGAGTTCAAGTTCGAGCCCGCCACGGGCTTCTGGCTCAACGGCCGCAACTTCAAGCTCAAGGGCGTCTGCCTCCACCACGACGGAAGCGCCTTCGGCGCGGCCGTGCCGCTGCGCGTGTGGGAGCGACGGCTTGAGGTACTCAGGCGGTTCGGCGCCAACGCCATCCGCACCGCGCACAACCCGCCCGCGCCCGAGTTCCTCGACCTCACAGACCGCATGGGCTTCATCGTCATGGACGAGACCTTCGACGTGTGGACGGTGAAGAAGAGGGAGCACGACTACCACCGCTACTTCGACGAGTGGTCGCACATCGACACGCGCGACACTGTGCGCCGCGACCGCAACCACCCGTCCGTCGTCATCTACAGCACGGGCAACGAAATCCACGACACGCCGAAGCCCGACCTCGCCAAGCGCATCCTCGCCGGCCTCATCGAAGTCTTCCACCGCGAAGACCCGACGCGCCCCGTCACGCAGGGGCTCTTCCGCCCGAACGTGAGCAAGGACTACGACAACGGGCTCGCCGACATGCTCGACGTGGTCGGGCAGAACTACCGCGAGCAGGAGATTCTCGCGGCCTATCGCCAGAAGCCTTCGCGCAAGATTCTCGGGACGGAGAACACGCACGTCCGCGAGCAGTGGCTGGCGCTGCGCGACAACCCGCCGTACTCGGGTCAGTTCCTCTGGACGGGCATCGACTATCTGGGCGAGTCGCCGGGCTGGCCGATGGTCGCCGAGAACTTCGGCCTCCTCGACCGCACCTCCACGCCGCGCCCGCGCGCTTTCCAGCGCTTGAGCTGGTGGGGCACGGTGCCGACCGTCCACGCCGCCCGCCGCGTCGCGCACGCGCCCGCCTCGCCCACCGACCCCGGCTACGGCTTAGACCGGCACCCGCAAGTCCTCTTCGCGGACTGGACGCCGAAAGACCTTTCGCCGCACGAGGAGGAGGTCGAG
>JBEVJD010000296.1:0-4764 GCA_040510435.1 Pyrinomonadaceae bacterium
CGGTCGGGAAGAAGACCTGATCGTTCGGGTTGTTGTCGTTGAACGGCGCGCCGAAGAAGCCCCAGACCACGGGGCCGTTGACGCCCGGCGCGACCGCGGGCCCGGCGTGGATGTGCGCCGCGATCAGGTTGTCGTTGGTGTCCGCGGTCTGCGAGCCCGTCACGTCGATGTTGGTGATCGTGGCGGTGAACGTCAGCGCCGTCTGTGCCTGGTTGAACTGGAAGCGCGCCGTGCCGGACGAGACGGGGCGTGCGCCGCCCGTCGTAAGCGTCGGGATGACCGTGCCGGGCTCTTGGCCGTTCGTCAGATTCGCGACGAAGAGCCGCACCTGCGAAGGCGACAGGCCGGCCGAGGCGAGGAGGTTGTCAACGAACTGCTCGTTCGTCAGCGTCGAAGGGTACTTCGAGACGAACTCGGGTCGGGTGACGAACTCGTTGAAGTAGGCGACCTTGTTCGCTTCGAGCACGGCGTCGGCGCCGGTCTGCCCGAAGACGAAGCCCTTCTGGAGCGCCTGCGTGTCGCGCATGAAGTTGCCGTAGAGGACGGGCACGGGCGAGCCGCCGGTCGCGTTCTCGCCGAAGGCCGTGCGGTGCGTCAGGTAGGCGAGGTAGCCGGTGCGCTGGAACTCGATGGAGAGGAAGAAGGCCGCCGAGACGTTGACCCGCTTGTTATCGATGCAGGCCTGAACGGCGCCGCACGAGGTGATCTCGTTCGTCCAGAAGGCGAGCCCCGCCGCGTCGGGCTCGCGGTTGAGGAAGTCGAGGTAGTGCTGGCGCACGAAGAACGAGGCGTCGTCGATGACGTTGGTCGTCGGCGCCCCCGTGTCGTTGTCGAGGATTTCGATCTCAGCCGTGTTCGGGGTGCCGAGGCCGACGCCGACGCCCGTCGGGTTCGAGAGCATGAGGTCGATGACCTCGTCCGTCTCGTCGAACGTGTCGTTGACGAGCAGGAGGCGGAAGGTCTTCGAGGTCTCGCCCGCGGCGAAGCTGAGCGAGCCGAGCGCGATCTCGTAGTCCGACTTCTGCGAGGCGTGGCCGGCTTGCGACTCGTCGAAGGTGTTGAAGTTGACGGTGGCCGTGCCCGAGACATCGCCCGTGCGCGTCACGGTCACGTCGATGTGGCCGGAGCCCTCGCCGATGGAGAAGTCCGCGTCGGCGAACTGGACGAGCGAGGTGGCCGAGGCGGTCGTCGGGTTGAGCTTGCCGAAGAGGCCGTGCTCCTCCTCGCCGATGCCGGCCGCGAAGTAGAGCGTGTTCACGTCCCCGCCCGAGCCGCCGTTGCCGAACTTCAAGTCCCACAGCTCGTCGATGACGATGCCGTTGCCCGACTCGTCCTGGAGCGTGCCGAGGAAGGCGCCGGTCGTCGGGTTGTAGGCGTGAATGCTCGGGTTGCCCTCGCCGAAGTTGCCGACGAGGAGCGCGCCGCCGAAGATGCCGAAACTGGCGGGCGCGACGGTGACGCCCCACGGCGAGTTGAGCGCGCCGTTGTTGATGCCGAAGGTCAGGTCGCGGACGCCGTTGGCGTTGAAGCGGCGGACGAAGCCGTTGCCGACCCCGTCTTCGGGCAGACCGCCCGTGCCGACCTTCGCGTAGGCGACGTAGAGCGAGCTGCCGACGGCCTGAATATTGTACGGGTGGAAGGTGTTCCCCGCCGTCGTCGGGATGGTCGGGTCGGCGAAGGGGAAACTGGCCGCAGGCTGCAAGGCGAACGAGCTGTTGAAGACATCAATCTTGCCGTTGGCGAAGTCGGCCGCGTAGAGGAAGTTGCCCGAGCCGTTGTTGGCGATGGCGAGCCCGGTGTAGACGTGGCCGGGGTGGCTGGCGGCGATGACCGCCGTGGTCGAGCCGGCGGCCGGCGCGTTCGGGTCCCAGCCCGTGATGTTGCCCGTGATCGAGGCGAAGAGGAAGTTGGCGCCGCACGGCGCGGCGGCGCACGCGCCGGGGAGGACGAATTCCGTCGCCACATTGTTGGCGACCGTCCCCGTCGGCAGGCCGCCCGGGATGGTGACCGTCTGCGGGCTCGGGTTGAGGACGACGGGGCCCGTGCTGGCCGTGTCGCCGCGGATGAGCTGCGTCGTGCTCGTCCCGTTGTTGCTGACCCAGAAGGGGCTGCTCGCCGTCAGCGAGAGTCCCCAAGGGTTGACGAGCAGCGGGTCGAGGACGGGCGAGAGGCCGGGCACGTCCGAGATGAGCGTCGTCAGGCGGTAGGCCGAGCCCGGCGCGATGACGGGAATCAGCGTCTCCTGCGGCTCCTGCGCCGTGACGCGACGCGTGGCGGGCGGCGGCGGCAGGAAGGCGACGGCGAACATGAGTGTCAGGGCCAGACTCAACGATCTTCTGACGCGGCGCTTGCGCGCGAGTGAACGGATCATAGCGGTACTCCTCTGGGCTTCGTGGGCGGACGTGGAAACGGCCTATACGTGACTCGGTCGCCGCGGGCGGCGCGCGCGCGCCGCGCGGGTCGAATTGGGGCGGCCGCGAGGGCTTGCGTGGGCCGCCGGCATGGGGAGACTCTTTCGTCCTCGGAGGCGCAACCGCCGTCAGACGGCCGCGCGGGCTCCGCGTCCCTGTTGCTCGTCTGTAGAGAACTGTTAGCTGTTAAATGGAAAGGCGCGCCGAAACTCTATGACCGGGGCGCCCCCGCTGTCAAGATTTTTCCGACCGCCCCGGCGCGGCGGGGGCAGTCTTTGTGGTTCTGAGGTGGGGCCGGATGGGATAAAATGTCGCCGCCCGCGACGCCGCCAAGTCTCGGAGATGACTTTAGAAAACCGGAGGAGACTTGCGATGGCGACGAACCCGAAAGACGTGCCGCAACACTACTACTCACTCGAAGAGTACTTCGCCCTCGAAGACGCGAGCGACGCGCGCTTCGAGTACTGGGACGGCGACATCGTGTGCATGAGCGGCGGCAGCCGCGCGCACGCGACGATTTCCAGCAACGTCCATTACTCACTGGCCGCGGGCCTGCGCGGCGGAAAGTGCAGGGCCTTCACTGGCGACATGGCCGTCTGGACGCCGACGCTGCCGCCCTACCGCTACCCGGATGCGAGCGCCGCGTGCGGCGAGCCCGAGTTCAAGCACATCAGAGGCCACGACGCGCTCGTCAACCCCGTCCTAGTTGTCGAAGTAATCTCGCCGAGCACGGTCAAGCTCGACGAGGGGCCGAAGTTCGTCGCCTACCAGGCCGTCCCGACGCTGCGCGACTATCTCCTCGTCTCACAGGACGAGCCACGCGTCACACGCTACACGCGGCTCGCAGGGGACTCGTGGGAGCGGCGCGACGTGACCGACCTCGACGCCTCGCTTGAGCTTGAATCAATCGGCTGCGCCGTCAAGCTCCGCGACATCTACGACGGCGTCACCTTCGACGCCTGACCGCCCGCCGACGCAGAAGGTGGCGCTCAAGTCACTCAACTCGAATCCGCCGGCTCAGCCCATCGCCTGGATGATGGCGTGGGCGAACTCGTCTGTGTGCGAGGTGCCGCCCACGTCGCGTGTGCGCACCTGGCCGTCGGTGTAGACCTTGAGCATCGCCTTCTCCACCCGGTCGGCGGCCTCGCGCTCGCCGAGGTGGCGGAGCATGAGGATGCCGGATTGGAGGAGCGCGGTCGGGTTGGCTATCCCTTGCCCGGCGATGTCGGGCGCGGAGCCGTGGACGGCCTCGAAGACCGCGCCCAGCTCGCCGATGTTCGCGCCGGGGACGAGACCCAACCCCCCGATGAGCCCCGCGCACAGGTCGGAGACGATGTCGCCGTAGAGGTTCTCAAGCAGCATGATGTCGAACTGCTCGGGGCGCATGACGAGCTGCATGCAGGCGTTGTCCACGATCTTGTCGTCGGCCTCGATCTCGGGGTATTCGACGGCCACGTTGCGGAAGCAGTCGAGGAAGAGCCCGTCGGAGAGCTTCATGATGTTGGCCTTGTGGACGGCCGTCACCTTCCTGCGCCCCTCGCGCCGCGCGAACTCGAAGGCGTAGCGGGCGATGCGCGTCGAAGCCTTCTCGGTGATGATCTTGATGGACTCGACGACGCCGGGGACGACGACGTGCTCGATGCCCGAGTAGAGGTCTTCGGTGTTCTCGCGCACGACGACGAGGTCGAGTTCCGGGTAGCGCGCCGGCACGTTCGGCAGCGCGCGCACGGGGCGCACGTTGGCGTAGAGGTCGAGCGCCTTCCGCAGCCCGACGTTGACCGATGTGAAGCCCTTGCCGACCGGCGTCGTGATGGGGCCTTTGAGCGCGACCTTGTTGCGCTTGATGGATTCGAGGAGGTCTTCGGGCAGCGTCGAGCCGAACTTCTCCAAAGCCTGCGCGCCCGCGTAATGCGTCTCCCACTTGATGTCAACGCCCGTCGCCTCGATGATGCGTACGACCGCCGAAGAGACCTCCGGCCCGATGCCGTCGCCCGGAATGAGTGTGATAGTATGTGGCATGTTGGTTTTCAGTTTTCAGTTTTCAGTTTTCAGTTTTTAGATGACTGCGGGCACGGGCGGAAACGCACGGCTCCGGCTGAAAACTGAAGACTAAAAACTGAAAACTCCCTATGACCTACCGTGAGCTGCTGTCAGGCAACGCGGACTTCCGGAGGCTGTGGACGGGGCAGGTCGTGTCGGAGGTCGGCGACTGGCTGAACAACATCGCGGTGCTGGCGCTCGCCATCCAGTTGGCGGGCGCGGGGAGCGTCGGGCTGGCGGTGGCGACCTACGCCATCGCGCGTCACCTCCCGCTCTTCATCTTCGGCCCCGTCGCGGGCGTCGTCGTTGACCG
>JBEVJD010000297.1:0-23003 GCA_040510435.1 Pyrinomonadaceae bacterium
CTGGAAGTTGCGGAGGAGGCTCCGCCCGGAGTCGGCGAGGCGACGGGGCTCTGGCTCTCGCTCTTCGAGTACGCGACGCAGCGGTTCGTGCGCGCGGCCTACGCGGGGAGGGAAGGGGACGCGGGGCGAGCCGCGCGCGTGATTCTGGAACGCGCGATGAGGTGGGGCGAGCCTTCGTTGGAGAAGGTGCTCGCGGCGTGGGAGGAGCGCGACCGCGTGCGTGAAGCGCTCCTGCGTTGGATGGAGTTGACGCCGCTTTTCGTCGCGCCGGTTGGGGCGGTGCCGGCGTTTCTGCACGAAGAGTTCGGGCGCGTCGAAGTCGAGGGGCGGAGCGTCCCGACGTTCCGAGCCTTCTCACACACGCACGCGGCGAACGTCTTCGACCTGCCGGCGGCGTGCGTGCCCGCGGGTCGCACGGCGGCGGGGTTGCCCGTCGGCGTGCAGGTCGTCGGGCGCCCGCACGAGGAGTGGCGCGTGCTCGCGGCGGCGCGAGTGATCGAAGAAGCGCTCGGCGGCTGGCGGCCGCCGCCCGAGGCTCTTCCAAAAGCCTGAGTCAATCCGTTATAGTCGCGCCCGAACTGTTGAACCCGCCTTGAGGATTTGAAATTTGAGATTTCAAATTTGAGATTACTATTAACCCGGAGGTCACATGGCTGAACTTGGCGTGCTCTTCTTCTTCCTCTTCATCGCCATCGCGGTGCTCGTCATCGCGGCTAAGACGATCAAGATCGTGCCGCAGGCGACCGTCATGCTCATCGAGCGGCTGGGACGCTTCAACCGCGTGGCGACGAGCGGCCTCAACATCATCGTGCCCTTCTTTGACAAGCCGCGCGGCGTCTACTGGACGAACGTCCGCCCCGGCCTCGCCTCGATTGACCTGCGCGAGCAGTACATCGACCTCCCGCCGCAGCCGGTGATTACGCGCGACAATGTGACCATCCACGTGGACTCGGTCGTCTACTGGCAGGTCACCGACGCGATCAAGGCCGTCTACGAGATCAACGACCTCATCGGCGGCCTCGTCCAGCTCACCATCACCGGCATGCGCGCCGTGATGGGTGACATGGACTTAGACCACACGCTCTCGTCGCGCGACCAGATCAACTCGAAGCTGCGGCTCATCCTCGACGAGGCGACCGACAAGTGGGGCGTCAAGGTCACGCGCGTGGACGTGAAGAACATCACGCCGCCCGAAGACGTGCGCCTCACGATGGAGAAGCAGATGACGGCCGAGCGCAACCGCCGCGCGCTCGTCCTCCAGGCCGAGGGCGACAAGCAGGCCAACATCACGCGCGCCGAGGGCGAGAAGCAGGCGCAGGTGACGCGCGCCGAGGGCGAGAAGCAGTCGGCCATCCTCGCCGCCGAGGGCGCGGCGCAGGCCCGCCTCCGCAACGCCGAGGCCGAGGCCGAGGCCATCGCGCAGGTCGCGCGCGTGATGCTCGACCACGGCAACCCCGCGCAGTACCTCATCACGCAGCGCTACATCGAGAGCCTGAAGGAGATGTCGCGCGGCCAGAACGCGAAGGTCATCTTCATGCCCGTCGAGACCACGGCCATGCTCTCCAGCATCGGCGCCCTCAAAGAGATGTTCTCCGAGACCGGCGAACGTCGGAAGGACGACGGCGGCTCGCAGCAGTTGTCGCCCGGCCGCCCGCGTCAACTGCCGAACGGTTGAGCCGCCTGAGCGTAGAGCTAAACAGTTAGACACGGAGACACAGAGACACAGCTTGTTGAGTTATTGCTCCAGGCTGTGTCTTTGTGTCTCTGTGTCTCCGTGTTGAAATGCCTTAACGCAAAAGCACAAGAGATAAGTGTTAGACCGCATGACGTGAGAGCGGAGTGTAGCGCGAGCCGCCGGGGCCGAGTTCGCTGCGGATGACGAGGAGTTCGTTGACCTCAAAGTGGTAGGGGCCGAACGTCGCGTGCCGGTGAGCTTCGGAGAGGGCGTGCGAGTCCTTCGGCGTGCGGAGGCGTGCGACCGTGAGGTGCGGTTTGAAGGCGCGCGCTTCATCCGGGAAGCCGACGGCCGCGCACTCCCGTTCGAGACGGCTTTGCAGTTGTGCGAGCCGTCCCGAGACATCCTTCACGCCGAGCCAGAGCACGCGCGCCGCGCCGCGCGGGGGGAAGGTGCCGGGCTCCTCGATTGTCAGACTGAACGGCGAGAATCCTTTGACGGCGGCGCCCGCCGCGACCGACAAGGCTTCGACGCGCGCCGCCTCGACCTCACCGATAAACTTCAGAGTGATGTGAAGTCCCTCGGGTCGCGCCCAACTCGCGCGCGCGTCGGGGAACTCACGCCGCAGGCGCGAGGCGTGTGCGGCCGCGGCCACGCGTACCTCGCCGGGCAGTTCTACCGCGCAGAAGACGCGGAGGGTCGCACCGCTCTCCGAGTCTGAAGAAGCGTCTGACGTTCCGACACGATTGCTCTCATCTTCGCTCAAGACTATTTCGGCATGAGCGTGTGCGTCAGTTGCGCGGAGCGCGAGACGGCCGCGGCGGTGAAGGGGAAGACGCGGGGCGTGGCGGCGCGCCAGTCGGCGAGTTGATCCTGCCAGTGCGGGCTGCGTGGGTCGCCCGAGACGCCGAGCGCAATGCCCTGCTGCGTCTTGTCCCAGTCGGCGGCGTCGGCGATGAGGCGCATCGAGACGCCGGCCCCGACGTTCGGCGCCGCGAAGAGGCCGCCGCCGCCCCTCTGCGGGAACGGCGCGATCTGGAAAGTCTTCCCGATCATCGGCACACCGGCGAGCGGGTGCGGGAAGTTGACGGGCAGGCGCGCGCCCCAAGTCCACTTCGTCTCGTCCGCGCCCAGACTCTTCGCCAGAGACTCGCGCGTCTCGCGGTGCGCGGCGTCGAGCAGTTCGGCGTAAGTCGCAAACTCTTTCGGCAGCCACTCGCGCGGGCGCTCCTGTATGACGCGGTCGGAGAAGATCGCACTGGCGGGCCAGCGGTACTCCTTTGCCAAGTCCGCGCCGAGCGCGCCCGCGAGTATCTTCTGGCGGAAGGCGCCGGCCATCTCGATGGCGAGGCGAGGCGCGCGCGCGTCGGGCTCAAGCCGCCCGTCCCACGACTCGAAGAGGCGGACTGTCTCGCGCCACTTCTCGTCCTTCGCGTCGAGCCCGGCCTCGCGCGCGACCTTCGCTACCTCGCGCGCGAAGGTCGCGCCGGAGATGGTGTAGGCGTCGCCCTGCACGGCGCGGAAGTCGTCCGCGGTCAACTTCTGCTTCGCCGTGAGCAGGTCGTAGATGCGGTGCGAGCGCGTGGGCGGCGCCCAGGCGTGCGTGAGGAAGTGCGGGTAGTCGCGGCCGACGACACGGCTGTTGGCCGTGACGATGATGCCGGAGGGCGGGTCGAAGACGTGCGGCAAGTCCGCGTGCGGGATGAAGCTCTTCCACTCGCCCTCGTCCTTCGTGCCGTCGTAAGGGACGCTCCCGTCGCCGCTCGAACGGACGGGGATGAGCCCCGCGCCGTAGTAGCCGATGTGCCCGTCAACGTCGGCGTAGACGAAATTCTGCGTGGCGCCGCCGTACTCTTTGAGGGCTTCCCCGAACTCCTTCCAGTTGCGCGCGCGGTTCAGTTTGTAGAAGGCGTTGAACTCCGTGGCCGAGGGCGAGAGCGCCGTCCAGCGCAGCGCGTACGAGTCGGTGCCCCTGCGGAGGACGATGGGCCCGTGGCGCGTGACGGTCACTTCGTGCGGGACGACTTCGGTCTCTGTGCCGAGGAGCGACTTGCGGACTTTGATCTCTTCGCGGCGCACCTCTGCGTCGCGCCAGCCCGCGGGCGTCTGGTAGCGGCGCGGGTTCTGCGGGTCGAACTGCTCGCGGTAAACGTCCTGCACGTCGGGCCCGAGGTTCGTCAAGCCCCATGCGATGCGCTCGTTGTGGCCGATGATGACGCCGGGCGCGCCGGCCGCCGTTACGCCCGCCACGCGCACCCCCGGCGCGCTCAGGTGAATCATGTACCAGATGGACGGAGCGGAGGGCGCGAGGTGCGGGTCGTTGGCGAGCAGAGGCTTGCCCGACGCGGTGCGCTTACCCGACACGACCCAGTTGTTACTGGCGGCGAGGTCTTCGGCATTGAGGCCGAGCCGCGCGCGCGTGCGCTCCTCTGTCTGTTGAATGGAGGAGAGTTCCGCGAGCAGTTCTGTCGAATCGGTCTGACGGGGCAGTGACGTGCTACGTTTCGAGGGCGGCGCGGTCTGCTTGTCCGTCTTGTCCGTGCCGACGACGAGCACATCGAGCGGGGAGACTTCGGGGAAGAGCGCGGCGGCCTTGTCGGGCGGGAGGTTGGCGAAGAGGGCGCGTGTGATGTCGAGCATCCACGTCGTCGAGAGCGCTTCGGCGAAGTTCTTGCCGACGGCCGCGGAGTCGGCCGGCGTCCAGTGGCGCGGGCGGGAGCCGAGTAGCTGAAACTCCGCGGGGAGACTCTTGTCGTCGAGCGAGTCGATGTACGCGTTGACGCCCGCCGCGTAAGCCTCCATCACGGCGCGCGAGCGCGGGTCGGCCTGCGCGGCGGCGGCCTCGGCCACCTGCGTGAAGCCGTACGTGCGCCGCCGCTTGTCCTCTTCGAGCGCCGCCTTCCCGAAAATCTCGGACAGCTCGCCGCGCGCCGTGCGGCGGAACAAGTCCATCTGCCAGAGGCGGTCGCTCGCCGTCACGTACCCTTGCGCGAAGTAGAGGTCTGATTCGTCCTCGGCCTCGATGTAAGCGATGCCGCGCTCGTCGCGCCTCACCTTCACGACCTTCTTCAGACCCGGCAGACGCACGACCGCGGGCTCGGCCTTCGGCGCGGCCACCTGCGCCGCGGCGAAGGGCGGGAACGCGTTCAAGAGAAACGTGAGAGAGAGGGCGAGACGGACTACGAGGCGCATTACTTTCATCGGGTGAACCTCAAGGCGGAAGGTGTCAAAGGCACGGGCATCTTACGCGAAACGTGTGAGCATAGCCAACCATCGTTTCGGCCGCAAAAAACGGCTCACTCAGCGCCCCGGGTCGATGACGATGAGGCGCGGCTCGGTCATCTCCTCCATCGCGTAGCGGATGCCTTCGCGGCCGGCGCCGGAGAGCTTGACGCCGCCGTAGGGCATGTTGTCCACGCGGAAGGCGGGCGAGTCGTTGACGATGACGCCGCCAAAGTCGAGCGCGCGGAAGGCTCGCAGGGCGCGCGCCGTCTCGCGCGTGAAGACGCCGGCCTGAAGCCCGTAGCGCGTGTTGTTCGCTTCGGCCAGCGCCTCTTCGAAGTCGCCGAAGGTCTGGAGCGTGGCGACGGGCGCGAAGACCTCTTCGGAGCAGACGCGCATCTCCGCGTGAACGTCGGTCAACACCGTCGCCTCAAGCAGAGAGCCCTCGCGCCGCCCACCGCACAGCAGGCGCGCGCCCGCGCCGACGGCCTCGTTAACCCACGACTCGGCGCGTCGGGCGGCGGCCTCGTCAATCATGTTGGAAAGCTCGGTGCCCTCGTCGAGCGGGTCGCCCGCGCGGAGCGACTTGGCGATGTTAACGAAGCGTTCGGTGAACTCTTCCGCGATCTGTTCGTGCACGAGCACGCGTTGCGCGGAGATGCAGACCTGGCCGGCGTAGGCGAAGGCGGAGGCGGCCGTGCGCTCGACGGCGTATGTTACGTCGGCCGTCTCGTCCACGATGACCGGCGCGTTGCCGCCCAGTTCGAGCGCGACGGGCTTGCGCCCCGCGCGGCGTCGAAGGAGCCAGCCGACCTCCGCGCTCCCGGTGAACGAGATCATCCCGACGCGCTCGTCTTCGAGCATGGCGTCAATCGTCTCGATCTCCATCGGCACGACCTGCAAGGCCGCGCGCGGCAGACCCGATTCGAGGAAGACTTCGCCGAGCAGGAGCGAGGTGAGCGGCGTGCGCGGGCTCGGCTTGACGACGATGGCGTTGCGCGAGGCGAGCGCGGGCGCGACCTTGTGCGCGACGAGGTTGAGAGGGAAGTTGAAGGGCGTGATGCCGAAGACGACGCCGCGCGGGAAGCGCTCCGTCCAGCCCGTGCGCCCGGCGCCCGTTGACTGCCCGTCGAGCGGGATGACCTCGCCCGCGAAGCGGCGTGCCTCTTCGGACGCGTGGGTGAAGGTCATCACGCCGCGCTCGACCTCGGCGCACGCGGTCTTGATGGGCTTGCCCGATTCCGCGGCGATGGTGCGCGCGAACTCCCCGGCGCGCGCGCGGATACCGTCGGCGATGGCGCGCAGGGACTCCGCGACGCGGTGTCGCGGCAAGTCGCGCATCTCGGCGGCCGCGCCCGACGCGGCAGACAGCGCCTCTTCGACCTCGGCCTCCGACGCGACCGAGAAGTTAGCGAGCAGTTCGCCGTTGTAGGGCGAGCGCACCTCGCGCGTGCTCGCAGTCGTGCGCCACTCGCCGCCGAGAAGTAAAGGTTTGTCCGTCATCGCCTGATGACAGATGTTAGCACAGTGTCTCGCCCCCTCAGTCGGCCGCCGCGAGCCGCCTCTGCTCTTCGACGGCCCAGTCGCAGAGCCTCTTCACGTCGGCGGGCGCGAGCCGCGCGCTGCGGTGGAGGAGGGTGTAGGAGTCGAGCGGCATCGAGCCCCCCCGCGCCGTCTTGCAGATGTCATCCAGAAGGTTGTCGGCGCGGCGGCGTTCGTACTCGCCCCACTTCGAGAAGTTGAGGTGGCGGCGCCCGTCGTTCACGTGGTCAACGACGAACCACGAGGCAGGCGCGACGTTCGAGTACCAGGGCCAGTCAGTCCTGTTCGAGTGGCAGTCCATGCACGAGCGTTCCAGCACGCCCACGACCTCGGGCGGCACGCGCGCGTGCTCTGCGAGAGATTGCCCGGCCGAGGCCGGCGGGTTGACGCGCTCGGGTCTGACGAGCTGCGCCCCGGCGAACAGCAGAAAGAAGAATGCGACAGTGGCCTTCAGGACTTTACGCATGACCCGTCCTCCGCGCGAATCCTTTGAGCCCGGCGACGGCGCCGATGGCGACGATGCCGAGCCCGAAGTAGAGGCCGAGCGCGCGCTCGACTTTGTTCTGGTATTCGTCGGCAGAATCAATCTCGGCCCCTGCGTCACACGACGAGGTAAGTCGGGACGCGGCGTTCTCCTTCAGCCCCACGGTTGCGAGAACGTTCGAACTACCGTCGGGCAAAAGCTCGCGGACGCGCGGGCCGCTGAAGACGTTGGGCGGCGCGAAACCTACTTCGAGGATGAAGACTTGGCCGTCCTTCGACACGGCGACACCCGTCGGAGACCAGGGCGCTTCGGCGCGTGCGACGCGCGAGACCTTACCGTCGGCCGCGACCTTCAACACGCGACGACGGCCGTAGTCGGCGACGTACACGTTGCCGCCCGCATCCACGGCAAGACCCATCAGTCCGCCGTAATTGGTCTGCGTCTCTTCGGAGAGAAGTCCTTCGAGCCCCTTCGCCAGCGTCCGCACTTCGCCGCCCGGCGAGACGCGGCGCACGTCCCCCTCGTCGGTCACATAGATCGAGCCGTCCGTGCCGAAAGTCATGCCGCCTATGCTTCGGAAGCGCGCCGACTGGCCGCGCCCGTCGGCGTGTCCGTAGGCTCCGCCCGCGAGCGTCGTCACCTCGCCGCGGGGCGTGCGCTTCAGGAGCAGCGTCTCGCGGTTGGTGTGTCTGTCCTGCTCGACGTAGAAAGTGTTGCCCTCTGCGTCGCGCCAGATTGAGACGCCGCGCGGCGGGTCTGCCGTCGGCGCGACGAGGTACGTCTCCTCGCGCCCGTCGGGCGGGCGCCGCCAGACGGCTTCGATCCACTTACCGGTCGAAGGCTCGTATGTAACGTCGCCGCCGTAGACGTTGCCCTCTTTGTCGATTGAAAGCTCGTGGACGTGTCGGCCGCGCACGGCCGGGCGGAAGACCGTGAGCCGCCCGCTCGCGTCGAGCCGCCACACGGTTTCGAGGTCGCTGAAGTGGACGCGACCCTGCGCGTCAATGACGATGCCCGTCGCGGGGTGAGCCTTGGCGTCCGCGGGCAGCAGTGCGACCAGCGTGAGAGCCACGACATAGAGTAAGAGTCTGGTTGGCGGCATCTCTACTCCTCTTTACCGAACCGTTTTGGGCAACACTTAGCCGACCCCGTTGACGGCGGCCAAAAAGTTGACCGACCTCAACGGCTTTCAAAGCTCACCGCTCGCTTGCGGAGATTGGGCTGTTAAGTCTTCTCTAGTCGAATGTCGCGCACGCACGCGAAGACGCCGTCGCCGCCGCGCTTCGCGGAGACGACGGGAGAGAAGGTGCCGAGGTGCGCGTAGCGCGCGCTCGTCGCGGTGGTGATGAGCGGGTCGTCGTCGAACCAGTACTCGGGAATCGTGCGCTCGGTGTAGCCCGCGCCGAAGACTTTGGCGTGGATGTGTTGCGGGTTGGACGTGCCCGGGTACGATGCGGGGCGGATGGTGCGGAACTCGTAACGTCCGTCCTTGTCCGTCTTCATCGAGCCTTTGATGCGCGGGTCGGGCGGCCCGCCCTGGCCGTCCTTCTCGGAGTAGAGGCCGCGCGCGTCGGTGTGATAGACGTAGAGCGTGATGCCTGAGATGGGCGTCTTGCCGTCGGCGGCGAAGATTCTGCCCGAGACGACCAGCGGCTCGCCCGGCTCGCCCGCGTTGGTGAGCACAGTCCTCCAGGAAAGTTCCGCCGTCTCTTTCTCGTCCCGCGTAGAGCCCGCGAGCGCGCGCGGACTTTTGGCACAGCCGGCGGCGCTGAGACTCAGAACCGGGAGACCGACGAGGGCCGCGCCCGCGCCGCGCAGGAACAGACGACGGTCGAAGAATCTGACTTCACGTTCGTACATAAACGCCTCCTTCATTTCATTGCCAGAGCTTCCGCCAGACGCGGCGGACGGCCGGCATACTCTCGTTGTGCCAGTTGCTTTCGAGGCTGGTCTTCCACTCGTCGAGCATCGCGCGGTCGAGCCCGTCGATTCCTTCGCGCGTCACGCCCGCGGGCGGCGGCGCAAGTGCCGCGAGCCGTTCGTAGACGCGCGCGCGGTCTTCGTGGCCGACGCGCGAGAGCAGGTGCCACAGTGTCAGCGTGTCGCGCGCGCGCGCGCCGTCGAGCACCGCGTCGAGCGAGGCGCGGTCGTTCTCAAAGTCGAACTTCGCAAGCGACTCGACGAAACTTTCGGGCGCGTCCTCGAAGAAGGGCGTGCCCGGCCCCGCGCCCGGTTGCGTCAGGCAGGCGGCGCCCGCGGGGACGATTGACTCGCGCGACTCCGTTTCGAGCGCGACGTAGCCCGACGTGACGTGGAGGAGCCCGCGCCCTTTGTCGTCAACTTCGAGCGTGTAGGCGCAGCCAAGGTCGGCGGCGACGGCCGAGGGCGTGTTGACGAAGAAGAGCCGCGGCGGCGCCCAGATGCGCGCGTGCAGCGTGCCGCGCTCAAGCTCAAGGCGGTGCTCGGTCAGTCGCGTCTCCACGAGTTTGACGCGCGTGTTCGGTTCGACCTCGACCTGCCCGATGTTGGCGACGGCTATCTCCGCGCGCGAGGCGCCGTCGGTCTCAAGCCACTCGCCGACGCGGAGCCGCCCGCGCTCGTTGATGCGACCCGAGGCGATGCGCGGCGAGCCCTCGACCCGCGCGACCTCCCACCCCGACCGCTGCGCGCGCAGGTAGAGCCAGACGCCGCCGGCCGCGAGCGCGAGCAAAACCGTGGCGAAGGTCATGGCGAAGACGCGACGGCTGGAAGGGAAGAGGGTTTGAGTTTGAGAGGCGCGCTGACGTTCCCGTCCCGTCTCTTTGACGAGCGCGGCCTCGATGCCGTCCCAGAGGCGGTCGGGCGCGGCGACCGAGGGAAGTGATTCGGCGAGACGGATGCCGAGCTTTATCTCTTCGAACTCCGTGCGGCACGCCGCGCAGTTTTGGAGATGCCCGGCGACCCGCGCGGCCTCCTCCGTCGCAAGCTCGCCGTGCGCGTAGGCGGAGAGGTGTTTCTTGTAATGACTGAAGAACATCATCCCTCCCGCTCGTCCCGCACCAGCTCGCCGCGCAGGTGGCCGAGCTTGCGCGCGAGCACCTTGTGGCCGCGGTTGAGCCTCGACGCGACCGTCCCCTTCGACAGGCCGAGCACGCCCGCGATCTCCTCGTAGCTCATCTCCTCGAAATACTTCAAAAGCATCACCACTCTCAGTTTCGGCTTCAACGCGGCGACGGCGCGCTCGACCGAGCGCGCGACTTCGGCCTTCGCCAGTCTGTCCTCCTGCGTCCTTCTCTCACGCGGCTCGGGCAGCTCGACGCCCTCGCCGAACTGCTGCACGCGGCGGCGCTTGCGCTGCTCGTCCACGCACGCGTTCGTCGTCAGGCGGTAGAGCCAGGTCGTGAACTCGGCCTCGCCGTGGAACTGCTGGATGCGCGTGAAGAGCTTGAGAAAGACCTGCTGGGTCACGTCGGCGGCCGTCGCCTCGTCGCCGCCGAAGAAGTAGAGGGCGACGGAGTAGACGCGGTCTTTATGGCGCTCGAACAGACGGCGGAAGGCGTCACGGTCGCCCTGCTTGCAGGCTTCGATGACCGCCTCGCCCCGCGTTTCTTCGACCGTCAAGACGACGCTCTCCATCCTCTCCTCCGCTCGAACTCTCGCCACCATAGACGCGCGCCGGCCGCATCTTCTTCCAAATTTTTCCCGGCGGGAAGAGATTTGTGACGAAGAGGTCGTGCGACGTGTTCATTCCGGAGCATCGAACCAATGTCGGCGCTCCGCAGGAGCGACATGTTTATAGATACATGTACAAATAAATAGATGAATCAAGCTCAGGAGGAGCGGCATGTGCATGTCGCCCCTCACGGGGCTCTGGTCTGGTTAAAGCTCAGGGGCTATAAACATGTTGCCTCTCCGGGGCTCTTCGGAAGCCTTCAGGCAATCGAAGCGAGGACTTTGTATTGACGCGGCCGAAGGGCGGCCTTTACAATCCGGCCGTCGTCTTAAGTTTCTTTCTTCCAACGAGACCAGAGCAGACATGCCTTCTTATCTCTCGAAAGCCGCCCGCGCCGCCTGCGCGCTCGCGTTAGCGCTCGTGCTCTCGGCCGCGGCGCAGGCGCAGCAGCGTCCGCTCATCACGGAGGACGTGGACGTTCTGGAGCCCGGGTCGCTGCGCGTCGAGGTCGGCATAGACTTCATGCAGGACGCGAAGTTCCCGGTCTCGGGGCTGACGGGCGACCTGACGCGCGTCGGCGTCATCGGCGTCCACGTGGGGCTCTCGCCCAACGTCGAGTTCTCGATTGAGGGCGTGGCGCAGAATTTCCTGAGCATCAACACGCGCGGCGCTTCGGCCGTCCCGCTCGGCTTCGGGCCGGGCGAAAACTCGACCAACGACACGGGCGACTTCCGCCTTGCGACGAAAATTAAACTCCGCAACGAGACGCGGCGCGGCCCCAGCCTCGGCTTCAAGTTCGGGGTGGAGCTGCCGAACTCGAACGAGACGCGCGGCATCGGCATCAACCAGACGAACGCGTTCGGGATGGTGCTCGTGGGCAAGAAGTTCGGGCACGAGGGGCGTTTGAGCACGTTCGGCAACCTCGGCCTCGGCATCTACACCGCGCCGACGCGACTCTTCACGCAGAACGACATGCTGCTCTACGGCCTCGGCGGCCTCTTCCGCATCAACAAGACGGTCAACCTCGCGGCTGAGGTCAACGGGCGCGCCAACACGCGCGGCAGCGCGGCCCCGCTCGGCACCGAGTCGCAGAGCGAGTTACGTCTGGGACTTCAGGTCAAGGCCGCCGGCCTGCGCTTCGACGCCGCGGGCATCAAGGGGCTCACAGAGTTCAGCCCGCGCTCCGGCGTCACCTTCGGCGTCACCTACGACACGCCCTCCGTCTTCACGCCGGTCAAATAAAACAGTCGCGTGTGACAACTGAACGGTGACGGGTTAAATTGATTTAGCTCGTCACTTTTTTATTTGTCTTGAGTTATCGCTTTTATGTACGAGTGGCTGGCCGAACTCGTCACCTGGCTGCACGACTTCATCAAGGAGGTGCCGATCTACGTCGCCGCGCCGGCGATGGTTTTGATCGGCGCGCTCGACTCGTCTCTCCTGAGCCTGCCCGAGATTAACGACTACCTCGTCGTCGCGCGCTGCTACAGCGACCCGAAGTCCGTCTTCTATTTTCCGCTCTTCGCCGCCGCGGGCTCGGTCATCGGCTGCAACGTGCTCTACGCCATCATGCGGCGCGGCGGGCAGGCCGTGATGCGGCGGCGCTTCAGCGCCGAGAACATCGCGAAGGTCGAGCGCGCCTACGCGCGCTTCGGGTTCCTGGCGCTGGCGGTGCCGGCGCTTTTGCCGCCGCCGATGCCGTTCAAGATTTTCGTCGCCACGGCGGGCGCGCTCGAATACCCGCGCTGGCGCTTCATGGTGACCATCATGATCGCGCGCAGCGTCCGCTACTTCGTCGAGGGCGCGCTCGCGGTCTTCTACGGCGAGCAGGTTCTCGACTTCATGCGCGTCAACGGCATCTACATCCTGAGCGGCGTCGCGGCGCTGGTCGTCCTCGGCGTCGCCGGCTACGTCGTCGTCAAGCGCATCCGCGCGCCGCGCAAGACCGCGGTCGAGGTAGTCGAAGAGGATAAAGCCGAAGGCGACGTTGACGGGAGGGCGGCGGATTAAATCGTGAAGTGGCTGCTTCGTAAAATCACCAACGGACTGACGAGCGTCACCAATTTTCTCATCCCGTTCGGCGCCTTCGGGCTGTTCGCCATCGCGCTGCTCGACTCGGCGCTCATCCCTCTGCCCGGCGGGCCGGACGCGGTGATGCTGCTGCTCTCGACGCAGAACCCGGCGCGGATGCCGCTCTACGCGCTCGGCGCGACGGCCGGGTCGGTGCTGGGCTGCGTCATCCTCTACTACATCTCAAGGCGCGCGGGCCGGCGCGCGCTGGAAAAATTCCCGCCGCAGAAGCAGGCGCGCGTCAAGGAACTGGTTGACCGCTACGACGTGCTCTCCGTGCTGGTCGCGTCGGTGCTGCCGCCGCCGTTCCCGTTCAAGCTCTTCGTCATCACGGCCGGGGTCTTCCGCCTGAGCGTCGTGCGCTTCGCCGCGGCCGTCGCCGTCGGGCGCGCCTTCCGCTTCTTCCTCGAAGGCTTCCTCGCGGTGCGCTACGGCGAGCAGGCCAAGGAAGTGCTCGCGCAGAACTACCCGGCGGTCGGCCTCGGCGTGGCCGCGCTCGTCGTCGTGATCTTTGTTGTGCGCGGCCTGTTGAAGCGGAAGAGGAGGGAAGCTGAAGTTCAGTAGTCAGTAGGCAGTAGGCAGACGGCGGTAGGCAATGAGCCCCGGAGGGGCGGGATGTTTATAGCAACCGGTGATAATAATTTCGACAAGCTCCGGAGGAGCGGCATGTCGATGTCGCCCATGCCGGGGCTCCGGGTTGATGAAAACGTTCGGGCTATAAACATGAAGCCCCTCCGGGGCTTCTCAAACGTTCTTCAACTGCCTACTGCCTACTGCCTACTGAACTTCAGGCGCTGCCGGCCTTCCTGACCTGACCGTTGCCGTTGCCGTTACCGTTGCCGTCGGCGGGCAGGGACTTCTGGAAGCGGCGGGCGCCGTTGAGGTCGCGGATGCCGTTCTCTTCGAGGTGTTCGAGCAGCCGCAGGAAGACGCGGGCCGTCGCCCACGCGTCGTCGCCCGCGCGGTGGCGCGTGCGGTGCGGGACGGAGAAGTGCTCGGCCAGCGCGGCGAGGCGGAAGCTCCGCAGCTCGGGCAGGAGCTGGCGCGCGAGCGAGACCGTGCAGATGTGCGAGTTCATCATCCGGTGGCCGGGGAAGATGTTCGAGACCTCGTGGTTGATGAAGCGCACGTCGAAGATGGCGTTGTGCGCGACGAGGACGGATGTGCCCGCGAAGTCGAGCCAGCGGCCGGCGACCTCGTCGAAGGTGGGCGCGTCGGCGACCATCTCGTCGCGGATGCCGGTGAGCCCCGCGATGAAGGGCGGGATGGGCATGAGCGGGTTGACGAGCGTCTGGAACTCGGCGACGATGCGGCCGTCGCGGACGCGCGCCGCGCCGATCTCCATGACGCGCGACGGCGGCATCTTGGGGCCCGTGGTCTCGATGTCGAAGACGACGAAGTCGGTCTCGGAGAGCGCGCGGCACTCGTCGTCTTCGCAGAGCACTTCGACGGCCGAGCCGTCGTCGGCGATGCGCAGCCGCCAGTCCTCGCCGATCAGTTCCAGCACGAGCGAGGCGGCGGCGGCCTCGTCGAGGTCGGGCAGTTCGAGGATGTTGGCGCAGACTTCCGAGGCGGGCGCGCGCCCGCCGTTGGAGTGCAAAAGCCTGATGGTCTCTTCGACGAGTGCCGAGTCCGGCACGAGGTTGCGGAAGGTCAGCATCGGCCCGCAGTTTAGCGGAGCGGCGCGGGAAAGGGAAGGAAATCGGGGATGAACCGGGAGGAAGTCGTCGAGAGGTTCCGCCGGACGGGCGCGCTGCTGGAAGGCCATTTCGTGCTGACCAGCGGCCTGCACAGCCCTCAATACCTGCAATGCGCGCTCGTGCTCCAGCACCCGGCCGAGGCCGAGTCTTTGGGCCGCGCCATCGCCGAGCAGTTCGGCGCGCGCGAGGTGGACACCGTGGCCGCCCCGGCCATCGGTGGCATCGTCATCGGCTGGGAGGTGGCGCGCGCGCTCAACGTGCGCTCGATCTGGACGGAGCGTGAGGAGGGGAGGATGACGCTGCGCCGCGGCTTCAGCGTCCGCCCGGGCGAGCGCGTGCTCGTGGTCGAAGATGTCATCACGACCGGCGGCTCGACGCGTGAGACGTGCGACGCGCTGCGCGCGGCGGGCGCGCTCGTCGTCGGCGCCGCCTCCATCATAGACCGCTCGGGCGGGCGCTCGGACGTGGGCGTCCCGCGCGTCGCACTCGCCACGCTCGAAGTCCCCGCCGTCTCGCCCGCCGACTGCCCCCTCTGCGCCGCGGGCGTCCCCTTAGTCAAACCGGGGAGCCGGAAGCAGTGACGGACGACAGGGTAGACGGCGGCCGTAAAAATGGTTGACATCGAAGAGGAAAGTTTTTAATGTTCCTCGCGTCAAGCTAAATGCCGACCGAGTCGGCTCGAACAGCAACCTGTTGGTCGTTGACGTGCCCCGTTCCACTCACGTAACGCAAGGTTGTAGTCGTCTAACTTCCCCCAGCGCGACCCTTCTCTCCCCCGAATCAACCCTTTACTCCCCGGCAGTGTAGACGGGATCGGCCGTCGTGCCCGTCGTGCTGCGTCAACAGATCGGGACTGCGCCCCAAGAAGCCTCGCGCGCAATCCGTACATCTCCCCGGCCTGCGCGGGCCGGGGCTTCTGACATGGAGGGGAACGAACGTGGATGGGTCAACGGAAGAGCGTCTCAACCTTGCGAGCGTGTTCCGGGGCAGGGCGTACGAGCAGATCGCGAGCCGTCCGCGGGGCACACCCCTGCGGCAGCACCACATCATCTACAACATCGGCGACGAGGCGCGCAGCCTCTTCTTCCTGCGGCGCGGGCTCGTCAAGCTCGAAGCCATCTCGGGCGGGGGGCGCGGCATCATCCTGAAGATGTACAAGCCGGGGGAGGTCTTCGGCGAGCTGAGCCTGTGCGACGGGCAGCGCAACGAGATGGCCGTCACGATGGAGTCGAGCGAGGTCGTCGAGCTGAGGGTGGAGGAGGTCGTCGGGCTGCTCCAGGAGGACAGGGGAGCGATGCTGCTCCTGCTGCGCTCGGTGTGCAGGCGCCTGGCCGACTCGTACAGGGTGATACAGGAGTACTCGTTCGACAACCTGCCGGAGAGGCTGGCGAAGGTGCTGCTGCGGCTCGCCGACGAGATGGGGCGCGAGACGCCGCGCGGGACGGAACTGGCGCACTACATCACGCAGGAGGAACTGGCGCAGATGCTCTCGGTGCGGCGCGAGGTAGTCTCTTCGGAGCTGACCCGGCTGCGCGCGCGCGGCTGCGTCAGCTACCTGCGCAGGGGCCGGCTCATCATCAACCGCGCGGCGCTGTCGGCCTACGCCGAGGCCGCGCGGCGTCTGGCGGCCGTCGGCCTGTCCGTCACCTTGGGCCTGTCGGTCTTTTGACGACGAGCTTCGCGTTGAAGTCGTAGTAGGTGACGGCGGTCTTGGTCTTCGTGCTCAGGACGGTGCCTTCGAGCCTGCGCGGGAGCCCGTCGGATGTCCCGACCCAGACCTTCATGTAGAAGGGGTCGGGGTCGTCGTGGACGGACTTGCGCGCGGGCGAGCGCGCGGCCGCGGCCTCGTAGACGCGAACCTGCGCGCCTTCGAGCGTCTCGGTGCCGACGAGCGTGACCCGCGCCGTCTTCAGATACTCTTCGAGCTTCTTCGGGTCGGTCAGGCTCGTGACGGCGAGCCCCGTCGGGCTCGTCTGCCAATTCCCGCCGGGAAGTTTTCGGTAGACCTGGTTGCCGATGATGACCAGCTCGTAGTCCGCGTTGAAGACGTGGAAGCGGTCGGGCAGCGCGGCCTCCGTGCGCGTCTCGACCTTGTCGGCGCCCCCGCCGGTCGTCGTCATCAGCGCGCGGAACGACTTCACGCCGGCCAGCGCGCGGCAGGCTCTCGCCAAGTCCTCCGAAGCGTCCGGCGCTTTCGGCGCGGCGGTTTCCGCGGGCGCGGGAACCGCCGCGGTCGTCGTGCTCAACAGCGCCGAGGGTGCCACACGCTCCTCGCGCGCGGCCCCGCACCCGACACACGCCAGCGCGGCGAGTGCCGCGCACATACCTTTAATTAATCTTTTCATGGCGGTTCGAAGATGGAGTGCCGCGGCGCGCGCGGGACCGTCCGCGCGCGCCGCGGCGGCTGGTGTTTGTCCTACTCGGGGTCGCTCGGGTTGTTGAAGAGCACGCCGAGCTTGATGCTGCCGTGGCCGCACTGCGGATAGACCACCTGCGAGGTGTTCACGAGCGGGTCAAAGCAGAGGTTGTCGCGCACCCTCTGGAGCCCGACGCAATCCGGCGTGATGCCCTGCAAGGTCGAGGGCGTGTCGTCGGGCGGGAAGAGGACGAGCGATTGGAGGAAGGCGATGACGGCGTTCTGCACGTCGGGCGACTGTCCGGCGAACTTGTCGGCCTCATCCTTGGCCGCGCCGCCGTGGCGCAGGATGACATCCATCAGGGTGGCGCTGCGCCCGTCGTGGCCGTAGGGCGCGGTCGTGCCCACGCCGTGCAGCGCCATCGTCAGGAATTGCTTGTTGACCGTGCCGTCGAACTGTATCTCGTGGAAGTTCGGGCCGAGGTCGTGGCGCTTGAAGTCGGTGAAAAGGTTCTGGACGTGGAAGGATTGGAAGTTCGGCACCTTGAGCGTCGGGTGCCCGGTGCCGTCGTTCACCTCGTGGAACTGCGGCGTGACTTTGACGAAGAGGCGGTTGAACGGGTTCGACACCGCCGGGTTCGGCTCGAAGTTTGTGTCGGTGCTGGCGACACGGCGGTCGCGTTGGAGTTTGAACTCGGGGACGTGGCAGCGCGTGCAGTTAAGCTCTTTGAAATAGCTGGCCCCCTTCTCGACCTCGTCGGTCAACTCGCCGCGCCCGGCGAGGAAGTAGTTGAGGAGATAGTGCTCCTCGAAATCGACGATGCTGGTCGGTATCTCGTTCGCCACGCCGTCGCCGTCGCCGTCCTGTGACGAGTTCTGGACGGGCGGCCCCTGGAAAACGTCCTCCTTGCCGTTCAACTCCATCCCCGAAGGGGTGGTGACGAACAGCCCGAGGCTGGCGGCCAGCGTGTCGGGGTCAACGGCCTGGAGCCCCATCTCGCCGTTGAAGGCGTCGATGACGAACTCGCGGATGGCGATGAAGCGCCCGTCGAGCCGGAAGGGGCGGATACGCAGGTCTGTGTTGACTCCCTCTACGTTAGAGGTGTCCACCGACCCGTTGGAGAAGGCCGTGAGCTTCCCGAAGTTGACGCCTTTCGTGTCGAGCGAAACGGTGACGGGCGTGCTCTGCGCCATCGCCTGCGCGATGGCGTTGGCCCTCAGTTGACGCAACTCTTTGGTCATCTCGTCGGCCAGCATCTCCTTGAGGCCGAGGCCGAAGAGGTGCGGCGAGTCGCGGCTGTCGGGGCGCGTGAACACGTCGCCGCCGTGGCCGGCCGAGCCGCGCGGCCGCCCGTGGCAAGCGGCGCAACTGTCGCCGAGCCCCGCGCCGAGCGCCGGGTTGGCCGCGATGTCGCCGAAGGCGTCGTTGATCGCCGGCCCCTGCCCCTGCGAGCGCGCGAACTTGCGCTGGAAGACTTGCCGCCCCCGCCGGACGGAGCGGAACGGGTCGCGGTTGATGATGAAGATCGAGGAGCCGGGCGTAAAGACGTTGCCGCGACCCGCGCCGACCTGCTGCGGGAAAGATTTACAGATGCCTTCCCCGATGGGGTTGGGCGTCCGCGTCACGTCGGTCAACTGGGCGTAGGATGGGACGACCGCGAAAGCGATTACTGCGCCGCAGAGCAGTAAGGCAGCGACTATCGCGCGCTGTTTCGCACGCATCTTTCACACTCCTTTGGTAGGCCGAACGGTGGTGTGGGCGGGGAGGGTCGGCGGCGCGCCCGAAGGGAGGGGCGCGCGCGTCCAGGGCATCGTTCCAGAGTACCCCCCTTAAAATTTCCCTTTGAACGTGCGGGGTGGACTTCGGGCCACCCTCGGAAGGTAGAGCTATCGCCGCGGCGGGCGCGAGTTCCCGCCAAAGTAGGTCAACGAGTTTTCGAGGCTTCGGAGCGTGGCGGGATTCTTCACCAAGGCCGGATTTACTTCTGTTAAGTACATAACATGTGACAGAAATTCAACGCATTGAGTCCAGGGCGGACTCGTGCCGCCGCCGGTTTGAACGTTGAGGAGAAGCACACCTGGGGGTGATCCCGTTTCACGCCGCGTCACGCGTTAGGGGTTTGGACAAAGTCTCGGCGAGCGAAACAGGGGGGCGTGATGAGCGAGAGAGGGCAGACAACGGGGAACGTGCGGCAGGGGCGTGCACGCATTAAGGTCAACTATGTGGTGCTGTCATACCTGTGCGTCGTGCACGTCATCGCGGCGTCGGCGTTCTTTCTCCCGGTGCGTCCGGGGCTCGTCGCGCTCGCCTTCGTCACGTACTTCTCAATCGGGTTCAGCACGACCATCGGGCTGCACCGTCTGCTGAGCCACAGGTCTTTCGAGTGCCCGCGTTGGCTCGAACACACGCTCGTGACCGTGGCGATGCTGACGGGGCAGGGGAGTCCACTGCTCTGGGTCGCCAACCACCGGATTCACCACGGCCGCAGCGACCGCGAGGGCGACGTACACTCGCCGCGAAGGGGTTTCTGGTACGGGCACATCCTCTGGATTATTGACGACGCCTCGACCGACCCGCACGCCTACCGCAAATACTGTAAAGACCTCGCGGGCGACCGCTACTATCACTGGCTCGTCAGGTTCCGACTGGCCCCGCAGGCGGCGGCGGTCGCGCTCGCCGGGTTGACGCTGGGGTGGGCGGCCGTCCCCGTCGTCTTCTTCCTGCCGGTCGTCTGCTGGATGCACAGCACCTACATGGTTAACTCCGTCTGCCACGACGCGCGGTTCGGGTCGCGTCTGTTCGAGACGCGGGAGGGCAGCCGCAACGTCTGGTGGGTCGGCCTGCTCGCGCTCGGCGAGGGCTGGCACAACAACCACCACGCCTACCCGCGCTCGGCCCGGCACGGCCTCGGCGCGCGCCAATTAGACCTTTCCTACTTGGTCATCCGCCTCTTCGGCGTGTTAGGGCTGGCGCGGAATCTCAAAGAGTTCCCCGAAACCTCGCGCCGACCCACATCCCCCAACACGCACACCGCCGACTCGAATAACGAACAAACGTTCGCGGAAGAGGCGACGCCCCGCGCGGCGTGATCCCATTCGCCGACGAATCACGCGTTAACGTGTCGAGCAGCCATCCCACGTGCTGCCCTCATTGATTCGTCAATTTAGTCCGACCGTCAAACGGGTCAGAGTCGAAACGCCGGAGCGAGGGGGATTCATGAGTCAAGCAAGGCAGACCAGGCGCGAGCGCAACGAGCAGGTAGACAGGTTCCAGCTCTACAAGCCATACATCTTTTACATAATCGTCCTCTTCATCATGCAGTCCGCCGTGGTCAGGAGCGGCGAGTCGTCACCGGCCGCGGCCGCGGGACTCTTCGTCGGGGGGCTCCTGACGTGGGGCCTCTACGAGTACGCGACCCACCGCTGGGTCTTGCACCGCGAGCCCAAGTCCGAGGGCTTCAACCTGCCCGGCAACCTGACGCACCTGCGCCACCACGCCGACCCGAACTCGCTCCAGCGGCTCAACGTGCAGTTGAGCGAGAGCGTCCCGGTCTGCGTCGTCTACGTCCTGGTGGCCTGGGCGCTGACGGGGAGTTGGCAGGCGGCGACGCACCTCTTCACGGGGCTCATCGCCGGTTATTTCTTCTACGAGTATCTCGACTTTCAGGCGCACCACGGCACTTCGCGCGGGCGGCTGACGCGCTACTTCCGCAAATACCATCTGCAACACCATCATTACGACGCGACCGTCCGCTTCGGCGTCACCTCGCCGCTCTTCGACTACCTCTTCGGCACATTTCATATCGAGAAGAGAACCGACGCGAGCAGGACACACGCGGCCGGGCGCAGCCTTTCATAAATACTCAGGGGACGAACGGAGGAAGAGGGAGTCATGAGAATCGCAGTCATCAGCACGTACACGCACCCGACGAGGCTGCCGCAGAAGGAGCGCGGCATCATGCAGTCGTCGGTGCCGGAACTGATCGCCTCTCTGTGCCCCGACCACGCGGAGGTCGAGGTCTACAACGAGAAGGAGATGGACATCCCGCTCGACCGCGACTGGGATTTGGTCTTCTTCTCCTACCTCCACTCCTACTACGAGCATACGAAGGTGCTCTCGACGCTCCTGCGCCGCCGCGGCATCAAGACCGTCGCGGGGGGCCGCCACGCCGTACACTTCGCCGACGACTGCGAGAAGTACTTCGACGCCGTCGTCACCGGTGAGCCGGAGCCGAATGTCCCCGCGCTCATCAACGACTTCGAGCGCGGACTTCTGAAGAAGCGTTACAACCTCCGCTCGAACGGCCCCGCGGAGATTCGCCCCTACCGCTACGACCTCGTTGACTTCCGCACCAACAAGATCAGGCTCCCGGGCATCGAGGCTTCGCGCGGCTGCCCCTTCACCTGCAACTTCTGCGTGCTGACGGGTCACGAGAAGTACCGCTACCGCCCCGTGCAGCACGTCGTTGACGAGATCAAGTTCAAGATGAGCTGGAACAAGAACTACTTCGGCCTGCTGGACAACTCGTTCTCGTTCCTCGACAACAACCTCGGCGGCAACCCGCGCTACCTGCGCGAGCTGTGCGAGGCGCTGATTCCGTTGAAGAAGACGTGGGGCTGCGCGCTCACCTTCAACGTGCTGAAGGACGAGGAGACGGTGAGGCTGATGGCGCAGGCCGGTTGCCGCTACGTCTACACCGGGCTCGAATCGCTCAACCCCGACTCGATCAAGGCGATGAACAAGGGGCAGAACAAAATCTCGGAGGTTGACCGCGTCATCCGCCGCTGCTTCGAGAACGGCATCATGCTCTCGTTCGGCCTCCTCGTCGGCTCGGACGGCGACACGACGGAGTACCTGGAACGTTTGCCCGACTACCTGTCCGACCTGCACTACTTCAACATCACGTTCCTCGGCATCGTCTGCCCGTACCCCGAGACGCCCTTCTACCGCCAACTCGCGAGCGAGGGGCGCATACTGCCGGGCACGGTGAGCCGCGACTACGACGGCTACACGCTCTGCCACCGCCCCGTCGGGATGGAGCCGGCCGAGGTCATCGAGCACTTTCAAAGACTCTGCCGCCAGTTGGGGAGTCTGACGAACGTTGCGCGCCATTACCGCTCGAAGCTCTGGCAGAGCAGCATGCCGAACTACAAGAAGGTGATTCTCGCCTCCGGCCCCGAAATCCTGAGCGTGCGCAACCCCATCCGCAACGAAGCGCGGAAGTACATCGCCGGGCTCGACCCCATCGAAGAGTGGGACGCACGGATGATGCGGGAGCTAAACATCCCGCTTCAGTCCTTAAGCCCGGCCGAGCCGGCGGACGGCCAGAACGTCATCAGCTTCCCCGTCAAACCGGCGCGACCGGCCGCGAACATCGGCGCCGTCCGCGAGCGACTCCTCGCCGCGCAGGGCTGAGTCCCTTTAGTGTTAATATGCGTCGGCCGGGCCGCTGGCGGGCCCGGCCGACGCATATGAACTATCGCCTGACAATCCAGTACGACGGCACCGAGTTTAGCGGGTGGCAGATGCAGGAGGGCCGGCGGACTGTGCAGGGCGAGTTGGCGCGCGCGCTCTCTCTGCTTGAGGGAGCCGAGGTCGTCGTCCACGGCGCGGGGCGGACGGACGCGGGCGTCCACGCCGAGGCGCAGGTGGCGAGCGCGCGCCTCCGACGCGAGATGGAGCCGCGGCGGCTGGCCGCGGCCCTCAACGGCAACCTCGCGCGCGACGTGCGCGTCATCTCCGCGACGGCCGAACACGACGACTTTCATGCACGCTACGACGCGAAGGGCAAGACGTACTGTTACCGCGTCTTCAACGAGAACTTCTCGTCGCCCTTCTGGACGCGCTACGCGCTGCACGAGTCGCGCCCGCTCGACCTCGGGCGGATGCGCGAGGCGGCGCGGCTCTTCGTCGGCGAGCACGACTGGACTGCCTTCTCGGCCGCGCAGTCGGACGTGAAGACGCGCGTGCGCAACGTGACCGCGCTCGAAGTCTCAGAACGCACGAGCGCGCGCGGCCGCGGCCGCCTCGTCGAGATACGCGCGAGCGCCGAAGGCTTCCTGCGCTACATGGTGCGCTCCATCGCCGGCACGCTCCTGGCCGCCGGGCGCGGCGAGATGGACGACGACCTGATTCGCCGCGCCATCGAGACGGGCGAGCGCCCCCACGCCGTCGTCACGGCCCCCGCGCACGGGCTCACGCTCCTGGAAGTGCACTACTAATCAGTACCGCGGGCGGTCGCGAGCGGGTGTTTGTCGAAAAGCCTGGCTCGTGTTTTTACAGACACAAGCCGCTCGCGACC
>JBEVJD010000298.1:0-25343 GCA_040510435.1 Pyrinomonadaceae bacterium
GACGAAGGGCGGCTCGAAGGGCTCGACTCCGTCTACGTCACCGTCTACGTCAGAGGCCGTCTGCGCGGCTGCATGGGCGGCACGACCTCGTCAGGCGCCGCGCTCGACGAAGACTTACAACGTCTCGCGCGCGCGGCGCTCGACGACTCGCGCTTCGTCCCCGACGCGGCTCCTATTGATGAAGACGACGTGGCCGTCAGCGTCTCGCTCCTCTTCGACGAACTCGTCATCGGCGCGTGTTCGCCCGAAGAGGTCGTGCGTTATTTCCGTCACGGGCATCAGGCGTTGATGGCGTACCGCGGCGAGAGCGTCGGGCTGCTGCTCCCGTTCGCGGCCTCCATGTTCAACCTCGACCCCGTGGGTTTCGCGCGCGAAGTGTTGACGAAGGCCGGCCTGAACGAGCCGCCCTTCTACTGGTGTCGCTTCGGCTGCGCGACGTGGCTGGCCGACGCGCGCGGCGTCCACCAACTCGTCGGCGGCTTTCCGCAGGCAGAGGAGCCGAAGGAAGAACTGAACGAACTACTCACGCGCCGCGCCGAGTTGCACACGCAATATCTGCTTCGACACCAGAAGCCGGACGGCGCCTTCTATACATTTTACGAGCCGTTCCAGAACAGGCTCTACGAGGGCACAGACCTGCCTCGCCTCGGCCACGCGGCGTGGGTGCTGGCGCGCGCGGCGCGCGTCGTCGGCGGCGAGGAATTGAGGGCGGCGGCGGACAGGGCGGCCGATTGTCTCTTACACGCGGCGACCGAGGGCGAAGACGAGCTCTGGCTCGAAGCGCCGGAGCAAGTGTCATCGGTGGCCGAGTTGTCGTTTCTGCTCCTCACGCTCTGCGAGTCGGCCGTCGAAGAATCGGCGGCGCACCGCGCGTTGGCCGGGCGCGCCGCCGCGACGCTCTGGGACTGCGTGACGCTGCCGCACGGGCGCGTCCGCACGCACCGCGAGGCCGCGTCGTCCGCGGAAGAGTTTCAGGACTACTTCCCCGGTCAGACTCTGCTCGCGCTCGCCGCCGCGTGTGAGGCGAACGTCTGCGACGTTGACGAGGAGCGGCTTGCGCGCGGCTTCCTCTACTACCGGCACCGCTTCCGCCACCGGCGCGGCTTCGGGCAGGTCTCCTGGTACACGCAAGCCTTCGCGCGCTGGTGGCGTCTGACGGGCGACGGGCGCTTCGCCGACTTCGCCTTCGAGATTGTCGAATGGCTTCTGACCTATCAGCAGGAGACGACGGGCGCGTTCGTCAACGACCACCAGCCCGAGACGCCGGGTTACATGACGGCCGTCTATCTCGAAGCCGTCGCCGCCGCCTCGAACCTCGCGGCCGCCCGCGGCGACGAGCGCCGCCGGCAAACTTACGCCGAAGCCTTCGAGCGCGGCATGCGCTTTCTCGACCGGCTCGTCATCCAGCCGCGCGACGCCTCCGTGCTGCCCGGCGCGGCCTACGCGCTCGGCGGCCTGCGCCGCGCCCCGCACTACAGCGAAGTGCGCACGGACTTCGTCCAGCACGCACTCTCCGCAGTCCTTGAGTTTCAAGACGGCGCGCACGTTCTCAACACTTCATACAGGGCGCGCGGCAAGGCTTTATCTTCAAACACCAACTGACCGGAGGAGAACATGGCTACCAGTTACAAAGCAGGCTCGAAGAAGGGCGCGGCGAAAGCCGGGAGCAGCAAGAAGGGCGGCGCGACCGCGGCGGCGGCGCGGCCAGCGGCAGGGGCGGTGCCGCCCTACGGCGAGGCGATTCGTCAGGCGACGGCGCGCGGCGATCAGGCGGAGATGCGCAAGGCCGCGGCCTCGGCGCGCAAGTGGATTAAGGACGCACAGACGGCGCTTGATAAGTTAGAGAAGAAGCTCGGGGGAACCAAGTAGGCAGACATGGAACAGCCGACACGCTTCTTCACCGACGAGGATCGCAGGGACTACACGCCCGTCCACGTCGTCTGGGAGATCACCCTGGCCTGCGACCTGAAGTGTCAACACTGCGGGTCGCGGGCCGGGCGTCGGCGCCCGGACGAGCTGACGACCGCCGAGTGCCTCGACCTCGTCGCGCAGCTCGCCCGCCTCGGCACGCGCGAGGTGACGCTCATCGGCGGCGAGGCTTACCTGCGGCGCGACTGGGTCGAGATCGTCCGCGCCGTCCGCGCGCACGGCATGGATTGCGCGATGCAGACGGGCGCCCTCCACCTGACCGAAGAGAGAATCAGGCAGGCGGCCGAGGCCGGGATTCAGGCGATAGGCATCTCCGTGGACGGCCTCGAAGATTTGCACGACCGCCTGCGCGGGGTGAAGGGCTCTTTCGCCGCCGCCTTCGAGGCGCTGCGGCTGCTCCGCAAGCACGGCGTCCCGACCAGCGTCAACACGCAGATCACCTCGCAGGTCTTGCCGCAGTTGCGTGAGCTGCACGAACTGTTTATCGAGTCGGGCGCGAAGAACTGGCAGGTGCAGTTAACGGTGGCGATGGGCCGCGCCGCGGACAACCCGGAGCTTCTGCTCCAACCCTACCAACTGCTCGAACTGATGCCGCTGCTCGCGGAGCTTTTCTGGACTGGTGTCGAGCGCGGGATGCTCCTGCAACCCGGCAACAACATCGGATACTTCGGCCCGTACGAGTCGGTGTGGCGCGGTGGCGGCGACGACCGCGTCCACTGGTCGAGCTGCAACGCGGGCGAGAACACGATGGGCGTCGAGGCCGACGGCACCATTAAGGGCTGCCCCTCGCTGCCGACGGTCGGGTACGCGGGCGGCAACGTGCGCGACCTGACCTTAGAAGACATCTGGCGCAACACGCCCGAACTCAACTTCAACCTGACGCGCGCGGGCGAGGAATTGTGGGGCTATTGCCGCGGCTGCTACTACGCCGACTCGTGCCGCGGCGGCTGCACGTGGCTCAGCCACTCGCTCTTCGGGCGGCCCGGCAACAACCCCTTCTGCCACCACCGCGCGCTGGAGCTGAGCGCCCGCGGCCTGCGCGAGCGCATCGTGCCCGCCGAGAGTGCGCCCGGCCTCTCCTTCGACCACGGCCGCTTCGACCTGCTGCTCGAAACGTCGGACGGGCGGCCCGTCTCGTCCGCCCCGACCTCGAACCTCGTCCAGATCGGCCGCCCGGCGAAGCGGCCTTCGAAGACCGCAGAACCTCCCCCGACGGCCGCCCGCGAGGCGAGCGCGAAACGACCGAACCTCGTGCTGTGCCGCGCCTGCGACCGGCACGTCAAGTCCGGCACGCGCGCCTGCCCCTTCTGCGGCGCCGACGTGAAGGCGTCCGCGCGCGCCTACCGCCGCAGGCTCCGCGCCGCGCAGGACGCCTGCCAGCAACTCCTCGAACTCCTGCCTCGTGATTAGAAGTCGTCTGACGACAGCCGCGCGGCGACTCGTCTTCCAAATTCTGGAACGCCGCCCCCTCCGGCTACAATGCGTCCATGACGAGGAGACGGAAGGTCGAACTGACCTGGGTCGGCAAAGACGAGCGCCCGCGGCCTGAGCCGCGCATTCTGTCGGAAGACGCGGCGCTCTCCTACCACGCGCCTCACCGCGCCGGCGATGAAGACATCTTCGACAACCGCATCATCTGCGGCGACAACCTGACGGCCTTGAGGGCGTTGGAGCCTGAGTTCGCCGGGAGGGTGAAGTGCGTCTACATCGATCCGCCGTACAACACCGGGAACGCGTTCGAGCATTACGACGACAGCGTGGAGCACTCGCAGTGGCTTTCGCTGATGCGCGACCGGTTGGAATGCCTGAGAACATTGCTCCGGCCCGACGGTTTCATCTGTTGCCACATAGACGACGCGGAAGGCCATTACCTCAAGGTGCTGCTCGACGAGATATTCGGCCGCGTCAACTACCTGACGACCTTCTACATACAAGTCCGCTACCCGGAAAAAACGCTCAAGCAGGACATGGCCTTTCATAAAGAGATCGAGCAGATTCACATCTACCGGAAGGAACACGGGGCGCGACCCAACCTCAACCGGAAGAGGAGTTCTCTCGACAAGTTCGATTTTTACGTGAAGGAGAAGGAGCGGGGCCGTGAAATCACGCTCGGCAACAAGCGCGTGGAAATCTTCGAGCCGCGCCAATACGACATCACGCGGGGCGAGGGCTCCGAGAACGGTTTGAAGGAGATTTGGGCGTCGGGGACGATACTGGACGGCAACTCTTCGGGCAGGTTCTTCCGAGACTTTCTGGCCGGGCGCGCGGGGGCGGACGGCCTCGGCGTGCTCTATAAAGTCTACGGCATCGGCGACGACAAGTTCGACCACCGCTACTTCACAGGGCCGAAACGCGCGAACGCGACGAAGGGCAAATACTATCAGGGCGTGCCTGCTTCGCGGTTGGACAACCCGGAGGAGGTGCAGTTCGCGCCCATCGAAAATTTTTACGACATGGCGGCCCAGTTCGGTAATTGCCGCAACGAGGGCGGCGTCGATTTCCGCAGCGGGAAGAAGCCCGAGTTGCTGCTTAAGACCGTCCTACACCATTTCTCTGACCCGGGCGACCTCGTCCTCGATGCCTTCGCGGGCTCGGGCACGACGGCCGCCGTCGCGCACAAGATGAGGCGGCGCTGGGTCGTGGTCGAGAACGGCGAGCACAGCCACACGCACATCGTCCCGCGCCTCCGGAGGGTCGTTGACGGGACGGACGCGGGCGGCGTCACGGCGGCGGTCAACTGGCAGGGCGGCGGCGGCTTTCGCTACTTCAACCTCGCGCTCCCTCAGCGATTGTTCGTCGAGGGTGAGAATTGTGAGGGCAGGTCGCTAGGAGTGTAGAACCCTGAAGAGCTGCTTTCGCGGTGAAAGGAATCCGTCGGCCGAATCCCAGAAGGGTCTCCCCGCGCCGAGCATGAAGTCGCTCTGGCGCCTGAGGCGCCTCTCGTTAGTCACCCGCTTCGAGATCACGTAACGAATCTCGCCCTGCGGGTTGATGATGACGGTGGAGCCGCCGTAGAAGATGAATCCGCCGGCCCTCCCGCGAACCAAACGCTGCTGCGTCAGCTCCGCCACGAGGTCGAAGACGATCTGTCCATCCGGCCCCACGCGCCGCGAGGAGCGTATCGAATGGACGGTGGGGAGTCCGACCTTGTCGCCCCCCAGGCGCAGGTCGTCGCCGCGCGTCAGGCCGAACTGGGAGGCCAGCTCCGGGTTCGTCACCACGCGCCCGAGCGCGCACGCCTGCCGCCGCAGCTCGCATTCGCTGGCCGCGTGCGCCGGGTCTCCGCGAAACCTCAGACGCGCGAAGCTCAGCTCCCTCAGCCGCCGCACGCTCAGCTCCGGCGGCTGCCACAGCAGCGCGTCCTCAGAGAGGTTCGGCACGTCGTCGGGGTAGATGCCGCGGCGGCGGAAGGCGTCGATGAGCGCCTCGCGGTAGCCCCAGGGGTCGTCGGGGACGAGGTCGAAGTCGGCCGTAATCATCGCGCGCAGGAACTCGCCGAACCTGAGCGAGGTCGGCGGGCAGTAGTCGATGGCGCGCACGCAGATCGTCATGAACTGACTCGCCAGCGCGCTCGCCTGCTCGGCGAGGAGGGCTTGCAGTTCCGGCTGTAGCTCGCCCGTTGGGAGGACGCCCGAGCCGTTGGTCGCGACCCGGACGTAACGCTCCGTCTTGCGCCTGAAGACCGTCACGTACGCCTCGAAGACGGCCGAGACGAGCACCGAGCCCAGCGCGTGCGGCTTGGCGTCGGGTTCGTAGGGACTCGGCGTGCCGTCGGGGCCGGAGAGATTGAAGGCGCTGCGGAGCGGCTTCTCCCGTCCCGTGGTCGTGTAGCTGAACTGCCGCGCAATGTCGGTCAGCAGGTTCGCCCCGGCCAACTCGCCGCGCGACTTGCGGATAGCCGCGAGGACGACCGTGTCATAGCTGAAGTGCTGGAAGATTGCCACGAGGTCGGCGAGTGCCTCGTGGAAGGCCAGCACGTCGCCGTCGGACGGGGTCGCGAAGTGTGCGCGCAGGCCGTGGAGCAGCGCGTGTGTGACCTCGTGCGCGATGATGTCGTGCGAGAGGCAGGTGAAGACGAAGCCGCCGGGCAGGTTGCGCCCGGCCACCTCGCGCTCGGCGCGGTAGTAGCCGAAGCAGAGTTCGCCGCGCTCCTCGTCGTAGTAGGCGTTTTTCCCGCAGAAGGCGTGGGGGCGGATTCGCAGGCGCGTGCGCCGGCCCGCGGCCTGCCGGTAGCCCCACGTGATGTGGCGGCCGAGCGCCTTGCGGAAGGCGGCATAGACGAGGCTGCAAACCCCGTAGACCATCTGCTGGTGAAAGTACCAGTCGGAGGGCGACGGGTCGCGGCCGTTGCGGATGAGGTTCTCGGGCGCGTCGAGATCGACCTGACGGTAACGCTCGCCGAGCGTGTGGTTGAAGTCCACGACGTGGAACAGACTCCCGCGGGGCCCTCGCCTCAGCACCTCGTAAGGCACGTTGACGAGCGCCACCGGCCCCTCGGCGCGGCTCGCGGAGGGGTCGGTGGTGAATATTTTCAGCGGCCGGTAGATGGGGTCGTTCGCGCGCCGCTCGTAAGGCGCGCCGTAGGCGGCGCGGACAACCGTGGGATCCAGCGCGTAGTCCGTGCCGAGGCCGGCTTCCGGCTCGACGGCCCTCGACGGGCGTGGCGCGGCGGCCGGCGAGAGGCCGCGGCTCTGCGCGGTGGCGGCGCTCCCCTCCGTCGTGGTGGCGGTGAGTTTGTCGGGCTGCGTGACCATGCGTCAGTTACCCGCGTCCCTCGACGAACCTCGCCAGCGTGCGCAGTGCCTCGCGCACGGACGGGAGGTCGGCGGTCGGGGCGGCGTCGGCCGCCAGACCCCAAGCGGACGAGCCGTCCGTCGGCGCCCATGCCGCCGGACGCTCGTCGGTTGCGCTCCGCGCGGGCGGGCGGAGGAAGCCCAGACTCTTCGAGTGCGGCGCGCAGTCGAGTTCCGGGTGCTGCCGCGGCGAAGTGCCGAACTTGCCGACGACGGCGCGTGCGAAGTCTTCGTTCGTCAGCCCCTGCGCGGTGCGCAGCAGCGGGGCGGCCACGCGCGTGAAGTCGCCTTGACCATTCGACTCCCATGCAACTTCGCTGTCGAGGCAGGCCGCGAACACGACTTGCTTCATCGAGTCGGGGCCGCGGCTGCCGGACAGGCCGCGCTTTCCATGCCGCAGCCTGAACTCGGCGTGCGCCTGCTGAAGCGCGGACGACGCCGGCACGAAGCGCGGCCGCGCCCCACCGCGTGCGCGCGCTTCGTTCTCCTCCGACACGCCGACGCCGAAGCGCGAGATCGAGCCGGAGTGGCAGCAGTCGAAGAAGCAGGTCAGATTCACGTCGTCGGGCAGCCCCGCGAAGACTTCCGCCACATCGTCGTCAATGAGGAGCGCGCCCTCGTCGAAGTCGTGCGGGCAGAGCGCTTCGTCCTCGCGGTTGTTGCCGGCCAACTCGTCGCCGCTCACGTCCCTGACCGTCGTCCCGTGCCCGGCGTACTGGAAGATGATGATGTCGCCCGCCGCGCTCGATCTGACGAGTTCGTCGAGCGCGGCGAGAAGACGGCTGCGCGTCGCCTGCTCGTTGAGCATGAGCGAGACCTCGAAGCCCAAGTCCTTCAACTCGCCGGCCCACGTCCGGGCGTCGGCCACGCAGCCCTGTAGCGGCGCGGTCGGATAAGTATCGATGCCGACGCAGAGGGCGCGCCTGCGGCCCGGCCGCTCCCCGCCGTTTCCGGCGTACACGGCGGCCGGCGTGTACGGAACATTTTTGTCCGGCTTGTCCGCCTCATCGTACTTACCGGCCTTGTCATACTTGCCGGCCTCATCGTACTTGCCGGTCTCATCGTACTTGTCGGCCTTGTCATACTTGCTCGCCTTGCCCGCCGCGCCCGCTATCACGTCCCATCCGCCACCGCTGTCGCCGCCGTCGTCGCCGCCCCATGTGTCACCCCATGCGCCGCCCACGGCGGGCTGCGCCTGTTGCTTCTTGTTGCTGGCGGGGAAGGGCGCAATCCGAGACCAATCGTCCGACTCCGATTCGGCGGGCGCGTCCCGCCCGTAACGTCGCGGCTGCTCGGGCAGACGGAGCCACTGTTGCTCAGTCGAGTCGTCGTCCTCGTAGGACGTTCCGCGCGTCTCGGCTTCAGGCTGGTCTTCGGCCGGGTGTTCGGCGTCGGGCGGGTCGTCGGTCAGCGACTCACTGCTCGCGAACAGCTCGACAATCGCGTTCGTCTTCTCGCGGTACGTGCGCGCTTCGGCCGGGAAGGGCGAATCGGTCTCAGTCCCGCGCGCCGTCTCGCGCACCAGCCGCTCGCGCACCTCTCGGACGCCTTCGAGCACCTCGGCGTAGCGGAGCGCGCTGCCGGGGCACGACTTCGACGACATCTGGTTGTGAAAACGCAGCGACTCGGCCGGGAGTTGGAAGAGGTGCTGGACGCGCGCGATGACTTCGAGTGCGGCGTCACGCTGCGGCGACTGGAACGGGTCGCGGCCACTGTCGAAGTCGCCGATCATCTCGAACATGAACGGGCCGGCGGCGCGGTTCCCGTTGTGGCCGGCGGCGCTGGCCGGCGGCTCGTTCCAACCGCGGCCCGTCCAGATCGAGCCGTCGGGCGCGATGGTGACGTGCTGCGCGATGTCGTTCCAGCCGTTGTCCACCGTGTGGAAACGCCAGATGCCCTCGATTGTCGCCAGCCCGTCATAGTCGCGGCGCTTCGGCTTCCAGGTGTGATGCATGTGGACGGCGTTGATTCTGCGTGTGAACCGGAACCTCGCGAGCAGGTCGGCGAACTCGTCGAGCGTGAGCTTTCTGAACGGCTTCGGCATAAGTCCTCCTACGGCGTGACGGATGGCACGCGCGCCCGCGGCGAAAAGAATCGGCCGCGCGCCGCGCATTGAAATTGCCCGGGCTCTTTCCCAGCCAGTTATGACTCCGACCCGCCGGAACGTTACAAGCCCGCGCGCCGCGACCCCTTGGTAACGTTTTTTCGTGCGCCCGTCATACGTCTCTGAAGGCCCCAAACACGTCGCGGCGGCGGCCGACCGGCCGCACGCGCGCACAACCAACCGGAGGAGAGATCATGATTACCCGAAACAGTTCACGGCGACTCAACTCATCCCCCTCACACGAAAGCGGCGCACGCCGCGGCGTCTGGCCGCGGGCGGCGGCGCTGCTGCTCGCGGCCGCGCTCCTGCTCGGCCCGCTCCCCGTGCTCGCGCAGGAGGACGCGCCCGCCGACCCCGAACTCGAACAGATCAAGAAGGAGCAGGCGCGCATCGATTTGGAGAAGGCGCGGCTCGAACTGGCCGAGAAGGCGCGCGGGGCCCGCTTCCCCAAGCCCAACTCGTCACCGCTGGCCGGCACCACCGAGACGAACGACGCCGCCTTCATCGAAGAACTCATCCAGGGTCACAACTCTGTCAACGCGGCGGCCGGCGTCGTCGCCGGCAGGATTTGCGGCGAGCTCTCCGGCGTGAGCGTCATCGTCGTCCATAACCAGTCGAGCGTCGGCATGTTGACGACCTACGCCGCCGGCCTGAAGCGCATCGAGGCGCTCAAGAGCAGGTATGGGGATGTGAGTAGGGAACTGAAGGCCGCGATAGACGAGGACGTGAAGAGAGACAAAGATTCGGAGCACCAGATGCCCGGGAGGGCCGTGGTCGAAACCCAGGGCTCCTCCGGAGGCAGGGCTCTGGCCCCCGCGCTCGGCGCGGCGACCAGCGTCGTCGGCTCGTTCGTTGATCTCCTCTCGTTCTTCCGCACGAACGTGGACATCAAGGGAACCACCTTCGATGTCAACAACGCCGTCTTCGTCAGCTCGCTCTTCGACGCCTTTCGGCAGAACCGCGAAGGGAAGTGCAAGTCGGCCGTCAGCCTCTACCACCCGGCCGCCGTCCCGCCGAACCTCACGTCGCTGCCGGACTCGGTTCTCCTGAAAGAGCTGGAAACACTCTTCGCGCTGCGGGAGGACGCCGAAGAACTCAAGAAGCAGATCGACGAGCGCGTGGCGAGGAGGCAGAAGCAGATCGCCGACCTCGGGAAGCTCATCGAGGACGCGAAGAAGGCCATCAAGAAGCACGAGGACGCTCAGGCCAAGAAGGACGGCGCTGAAGGCGGCGAAGGCGGCGAAGGCGAGGGGGCCGACCCGTTCGACAGGATTGCGCCGCGCGAGGGCGGCGACCGCCGCAACCCGACCCGCCGCGCGCAGAACAGGCCGCGGGCGCAAAAGCCGCCGCAGACGCCCGGGCCAAAACCCGAGCCGAAGCCCGACGTTGAAGCCGAAATCAAGAAACTGAAGGCCGACATCGAGAGGTATGAGAAGTTGATCGCTGTGCTTGAGAAGGACGTGGTTGACCTCAACAAGGGCGCGCGCCGCCTGCCCGGCGTCAACACGCAGTTCGATAACCTGCTCAAAGACCTTCTCGCCGTCGATGAGGCGAGCGGCATCAGCCTGCTCTCCGGCTACCTGCTGACCGAGGGGCTGCAAGAGGTGATGAAGCGGGACGGCAGCTACTGGCTCGTCCTCGACGTGGTCAAGGCCGGCGGCAACCGCAAGGTCAAGACCAACCTGATCTGGGACGTGTTCCGCGGCGGCGCGAAGGTGACGCACAGCGGGGGCGCGGTCGTCCACTTCAACGTCTACAACCGGGCCGGGGCTTCAGTCCTCTCCGGCGTCCACGGCCAATACCTCAAATACAGGTCGGCCGACAGGATTCAGTGACGGGCTGACACCGAGCGCGCCGCCGCGCGGCGGCTATGTAACGAACCCCTTGCGGGGAGAAGACCCGCTGAAAGAGAGGCAATCATGCGAGAGCAAGAAACCTGCGGCTGCAACGGCCGCTCGCGGAATGAAGAGTTCGACGCACAGCTCGCCTACCGCGCGCTGTCGAAGAAGATCGCCGACGTGGCCGACAGCGTCGCGCTCCTGGCGCAGTCCACGCAGGGGCGCGGCGAGCGCGGGGACGAAGCGGCGCGCGCCCTCAGGCAGTTGCAGCGCATCGTCGGCGGCACCAGGGTCAAAGAGGGCAAGTTCCCCGAGTGCTGCCTCATCGGCCGCCGCGACATCGGCGGCACGAGGTGGTTCTGCACGGGCGTCCTCGTCCACCCGCGCATCGTCCTCACCGCCGCGCACTGCCACAGAACCCCGGCCGCGCGCAGCAAGGTCGTCGTCGCCCTCAACGCCATCAACATGAACGCACTGGGTAACGCCGAGTTGAGGGCGGCGCGGCGCACCGTCATCCACCCGCTGTGGAACGACTTCGCGAACGACATCGCCGTCATCGTCTTGCAGGAGGCCGCCCACACGCCGCCCGTCCCCATCGCCACGACCAGCGAACTCTCCGCCGCCTCCCCCTCGGTCACAAAGCTCGTCGGGTTCGGGAACGACGACGTGTTCAGCACGGTCGGCTTCGGCATCAAGCGCGAGGTCACTGTGCCCATCACACACCTGCGCCGGAGCCAGCACGACGACTTCGACGACGCCGAGATGGAGTTCGGCTTCGAGTCCGACCTTGAGTTCACGGCCGGCGGCGGCGGCTTCGACTCGTGCAACGGCGACAGCGGCGGCCCGGCATACATCGTCGTCGGCGGCGACAACGGCGGCCGCAAGGTGGCCGGCCTGACCTCCCGGCCCTTCAGGGAGTTCTCGAATCCGTGCGGCGAGGGCGGCATCTACACCCGCATCGACGCGAACATGGACTTCGTCCAGCGTGTTGCCGCCGCCGACGGCGTTGACCTAGACTGAGCGCGCGGCGCTGCAAGGGGGCGGCACCCGGCGCCGCCCCCTTGAGTCGCCCGAGTCGAGAGTCCCGCATCGCCGAAGCTCATAAAGGGGCCTCGACTCCGCAAAGCCCCGCGCCGCCGCGACAGTCGAACGCGAGTCTCGAACGCGATGAGCCAACCTCCACGCGCCGCCGAATCAGCCCTCGCGCTCGCGCGCGGCCTCAACGAGTTCGCCCTCCGTCTGTTCAAGCGTCTGGCCGACGGCGCGACGAGTCCGAACGTCTTCATCTCACCTTTCAGCGTGGCCGGCGCGCTGCTCACGCTCCACGAAGGCGCGGCCGGCGAGACCAGGCGCGCTCTGGCCGAAGCACTCTCGCTGAGGTCGGGCGGCGCGGCCGACCCCGGCGAAGCGTACGCGGCCCTGTCGGCGGCCGTCGTCGATGGCGCGGCGGCCGGCGACGAGCTAATCGTCGCCAACTCGCTCTGGGCGCGCCCCAGGCTCGGGCTGCAACCCGACTTCATGGCGGCGGCACGGAGCCGCTTTCGGGCGGAGGTCTCCGCGCTCGACGTGGACGGCGCGGCGGCGGCCCGCGCCATCAACGACTGGGTGAGGGAGAAGACCGGCGGGATGATCGACGAGATTGTCAGGCCGGGTGCGCTGAACGCGCAGACGCTTCTGGTGCTGCTCAGCGCCGTCCACTTCAAGGGCGTCTGGAAGAAGCGCTTTGACGAATCGAGGACGAGGACGGGAGAGTTCTCCTCGCCGGGCGGCGTGCTCAAGCTGCCGATGATGCGACAGTCCGGCCTGTTCAAGTACTTTGAGGACGCGCGTCTGTGCGCCGTCGAGTTGCCTTATAAGGGCGGCCGCCGGAGCATGCTAATCTTCCTCCCGGAGGACGAGACGGCCTTTCGGGAATTCCTCGGTGGCCTGAACCTGCGGGACTGGCAGCGGCGTCTGTCGGGGCTGCGAGAGACGGACGGTGAGGTCGTCCTGCCGCGATTCAGGCTGAGTTATGAGACCGGGCTCGAAGACGCGCTCGACGACCTCGGCGCGGCACACGCCTTCCACCCCGGCGCGGATTTCAGCGCGCTCTGCGACGGGCCCGCTTACGTCAGCGAGGTCAGGCACAAGGCGGCGGTGGAGGTGACGGAGGAGGGCACGGTCGCCGCCGCCGTCACCTCCGTTATGGTCGGCCGCTCGCTGTCGGCCGGGTTCCGCTTCGTCGTAGACCGCCCCTTCTTCTGCTTCATTAAAGACAACGCGTCGGACGCAATCATGTTCGCGGGCGCGATCACGAGCCCCTGAGCTTCGCCCGCGCCGCCCCCGTCCTTCACAAACCCGCCCTTACTTCGTCTCGCCCGCGTTCTGCACAACCTTTAAGAAAAACCTTGTTTTGGGGGGCGTCCTAAGGTATTTTCTCCCCGACCTTTAAGGGAATGTTTCTCGCAGTTTCACGACGCCCGACCGCGCGGAACGTGCAGGCTTGCCACCTACCTTTTTGACTTTCAGATTCGCCCAAAGTGTCCTGACGTGCTGCCCGCAGCCTTCGCCCTGTCGGCGATGGCCGCGCGCCGCCCCGAGCACTTCCGTATGAGCAGGCGGGAGTCGATCAACCGCGAATCATTCGAAGCGCTTCTCGGCTGGCTCGATCAGTGCCGCGACGCGGCGGGGCAGAAGTACGAACTCATCCGCCACAGCCTCATTAAAATCTTCATTGCCCGCGGCTCTCACGACGCAGAAGATTTAGCCGACATGACCATCAACCGCGTCGTGGGCAAGCTGCCGGAAATCAAAGACGGCTACGTGGGAGACCCGGCCGTCTACTTTTACGGCGTCGCCCGAAACGTCCTGCACGAGTCCCGGCGCAGGAAGGAGGTCGCGGTCGGCGTCGCACAGGTCGTCGCGGTGAGCGAGGAGGCGGCCAGCAGCACCGAGGTCGAATGTCTGAGGAATTGTCTCGCGCTGCTGCCGGAGGAGCAGCGCGAGTTGATGCTCGACTACTACCTGAACACCAAGCGCCTCAAGATCGAGCACCACAAACGAATGGCCGAGGAGTTGGGTCTGTCGCACGGCGCGCTACGCCTGCGGGCGCACCGCATCCGGGGCAGGCTGGAGGATTGCGTGCGCCGCTGCGCCAATCATCCTGAAACGAATTGAGACCGCGAACGCATTGCTGATGGGTGGTGACTTTATCGCCGCCGGGAAGGGTTTTTGAGCACGTCACAGGAAGATCAGGAGCGAATCAGACTGTACCTCCTCGGCGAATTGGTCGAGGCGGAGGAGGAGGCGGTCGAGCTGCGCCTGCTGACCGAGGCCGAGTTCGCCGAAGAGCTTGAGCTTGTCGAGGAGGAACTGGTTGATCAGTACGCGGGCGGCGACCTCGCGCAGCCCGACCGCGCGCGGCTGGAGCGGCGCTTCTTCGACGCGCCGGAGCGGCGGCGCAAGCTGCGCGTCGCGCTGGCGCTCAGGGGGCAAGCGACCGAGCGCGAGGCCCGTGAAAATAAACTTAACGTCACGCCCCTGAGCGGGGGACGCCGCCGGGCGCGATTCGTCCCGCCGCCGTTTTATCTCAAGGTCGCGGCCGGCCTCCTGTTGGCCGTCGGCCTAGGCGTCACCGTCTGGTGGATGCGCGCCGACAACTCGGATGTCGAGCGGGGGATGGCGGCCCTCAACGAAGCCTTCAAGAGCCGGCGCACGATAGAGCCGCGCGTGACGGCCGTCGCGTATGCACCACTCATTATCACGCGCGGGCGCGACGACGAGAATGTCGATCAGGTCGCGCGCAGCAGGGCGGAGCGGTTGCTGCTCGACGCGCTAAAATCCGACCCCGGCTCGCGGTCGCACCTCGCGCTCGGCCGCTTCTATCTGCTCGACGCGCAGTTCGGCAAGGCCATCGAGCAACTTGAACAGGCGTTACGGGATGCGCCGAACGACGCGCAGGCGCACAGCGACCTGGGCGCGGCCCTGCTGGAATTCGGCCGGCAGCAGGAGCAGGCCGGCGAGCATGGGAAGGCTCTGGAGGTCTACGGGCGCGCGCTCGAACACGTCAACCGAGCCGCCGAGTTAGACCCGGCGCTGCTCGAACCGCTCTTCAACAAGGCGCTTCTCCTGGAGTACCAGGGCGCGCCGGAGCAGGCGAAAGAGGCGTGGCGTCTCTACCTCACGCGCGACCCGCAGTCGAGGTGGGCCGAGGAGGCGCGGCACCGTCTCAAGCTCCTCTCCGAGCGAGCAGCCGCGCCGACGAGCGCGGCCCGGCTGCTCGAAGATTTTCTCGCCGCCGCGCGCGAGCGGGACGACGAGCGGGCGTGGCGTCTACTCAGCCGTAACAAGGACATGATCGCCAACCGCTTCCTCCCGCAGCAACTCGCCATCAACTATTTGGAGGGGAGCGACGCGGGCGGCGCGGGCGAGCCGGCGCGGCTCCTCGACGCGCTGACCTACGCCGGGCGGCTTGAGCAGGAGCGGGCGCGCGACCCTTACGTTTCGCAAGTGGCCGCCTACTACGCGCGCGCGTCGGTGGGGCAGCGCGCCCTTCTGCGCGAGGCGCAGGCCGGCGTCCGTCTCGGCTACCGCCTGTGTGTGCAGTCCAAGTTCAAGGACGCGCTCGGGGAGTTCGTCAGAGGGAAAGAGCTGTTCGAGAAGGCAGGCGACGAGTGGGAGGGGCGGCTCTGTGACTACTGGATCGGCTACTGCTACAGCCAGGTGGACAGGCTCGGCGAGAGCACGGAGCTTCTGAAGTCTCTGGCCGACTACAGCCGGCGGGGCGAATACAAGTGGCTCTTCGGACAGGCGACCTGCTGGATCGCGGCCAACTACGCCGAACTCGCCGACCACTCGAACTCGATCAGGTACTACGAGACGGCGCTGCCCGTTGTCGAGGAGATCGGCGATGCCTACAACAGTCAGAAAGTCCTCTCGCAGCTCGCCAGCCAGTACAATCACCTCGGGCAGCCGCGGCGCGCACTCGAATATAACTGGCGCAGCCTGCACGCGGCCGGGGGCGACTCCTCCAGCGTCCGGCAGCTCTGGCGCAACAACCTCTACACGGCGCGCACCTTCATCAACCTCAAGCTCTACCACGCGGCCCTGACCTACGGCAGCGAGATGCTGCGCGTCGCCCTCGACGAAATCAAGGAGGCCGATGTCATCCACTACTCCTACATCTACCTGGGGCAGATTTACGGGGGACTGGGGCGGTACGACGAGGCCATCCGGCTCACGAACGAGAGCGTCGCGATGGCGCACACGCTGGGCCGGGAGGCCACGCTCAAGCAGGGCACCTACTCGGTGCTGCAAATCGCACACCTCCAGCGGCAGGCCGGGCGCTGCGCCGAAGCGCTGGCCAGCTACGACGAGGCCATCCGGTCTTACGAACGGATGGAGCTGAGAATCTACGTCTACGAAGCGCACAAGGGGCGCCTGCTGTGTCACGTCGCCCTCGGCAACGACGCCGAGGTGGAGGCGGGGCTGCCCGTCGTCCTCGGCAAGTTTGAAGAGTACCGCCGGCTGACGCCCGCGGAACAGAATCTCATCACTTTCGTTGACCGCGAGCAGGGCGTCTACGACATCGCCATCGGCCACGCCTACGAGAAGGGCGACGGCGAACGCGCCTTCGACTACTCAGAGGAGTCGCGCGCCCGCTCGCTGCTCGACACGCTGCTCAAGCGCGCGCCGCCCGAAGCGTCGGCGGCGGCCGGCGACGAAGCGTCCGTCGTCCCCGCCGTGCCCGCGCGTCCCGCCGGTCTTTCGGAGATCAAGAACAGGATGCCGGCCGGCGTGCAGGCGGTTCAGTACGCGGTGCTGGCGGACAGGACGGTAATCTGGCTTGTCACCCGCGGCCACGCCCGCGTCACCGAGAGCGACATCGGCGCGGCCGACCTCGACGCCAAAGTCTCGGCCTACCTCGACCTGCTCACGCGCGGCCCGGCCGAAAGGCGCGACGAGCTGGCGCGACTGGCGACGGAGCTTTACGACAAGCTCGTCGCGCCCGTCGCGCCGCTGCTCGACCCGCAAATGTTGGTCTGCGTGATTCCCGACAAGGCGATCTCGCGCCTGTCGTTCCCCGCACTCAAGTCTTCCGCGACGGGGCGGTACCTCATCAGCGACTTCACGTTCATGAACTCCCCGAGCCTCAACGTGTTCCTCCACTGCTCGGAGGAGGCGCGCGGCAGGGCGGGCGCGGAGGCGCTCCTGAGCGTCGGCAACCCCTCCTTCGACGGCGAAGACTACCCGGCGCTCCCCAACCTCCCCGCCGCCGCGCGGGAGGCGCGCGGCATCGCGAGGCTCTACTCCCCGGACGCGCGCGAGTTCGTCGGCCCGGACGCCGTCAGGGAAGAGATCGTCCGCGAGCTGCCGCGCGCCGCCGTCATACACTTCGCCGGGCACTACCTCCCGCACGCGAAAGACCCCCTGTCCTCGAAACTCGTGCTGGCCGGGAGGCGCGGGGCCGGCGGCACCGACGACGGCAGCCTGTCGGCCCGCGACCTCGTCGGGCGGAAGCTGCCGCGCGCGAAGCTCGTCATCCTCTCGGCCTGCCACACCGGCGGCGAGAGCTATTACAACGGCGAGGGCCTGATCGGCATCTCGCGCACGTTCCTGGGAACAGGCATCCCGCTCGTCGTGGCGAGCCAGTGGGCGGTCGATACGGAGGCCACCGCCGAGCTGATGCTCAAGTTCCACGGCTACCGCAAGGACAAAGCTCAGCGCCTCTCAACGGTCGCCGCGCTGCGCCGGGCCCAGCTCGACATGCTCGACGAACCCGGCGGGCTGTACGCCGACCCCTACTACTGGGCTGCCTTCCTTCCGGTCGGCGGCGACGCAGACTTTTAGAACCCCCGCTCTCTCAGAAGGTAAAACTGATGCCCATCAACCACGACGAAGCCACCGCCTCGATTCACGTCACGGGACTGAGCCTCGGCTGCGTGAACAGCCACACCAAAAAGTGGGAAGTCTGTTTCATCGGGGAGCCGGAGCACAACCTTGTGATGAAGGTGACGAAGATCACGGCGGCCGGCGAGGACGAACGCCCCGAGGCATGCCCGGACTCCAGACCCATCGCCCACGGCAGCCGCATCTTCATCGAAGCGACGAAGCCGGCCGCCACCTCCACGACGCTCTACAAGCCTTCGCTCGCGGGGAGGGACAAGGAGGACTTCCGCCTGATAGTTGACATGGAAAAGAAGGTCTACAAGGGCAAGAACGTCAAGCCGAAAAAGCCGCTGAAACCAATCACCGAGATGTACGTCTCCGGCGCGAAGCTCTACTCGGTCAAGGACGCGACGAGCAAGGAAGACGTGTGGCTGGTCAGGAAGGACAAGGACGAACAACCCCGCGAGCTGAAGAAGATCGGCACGGCCGCCGGGGCCGACATCAAGTGCAAGCCCGGCGGCGCCGTCGTCATCAAGGTGGACGGGCCGGCCGGCGGTTTCGAGTGCACCCTCCCGCGCGAGGAGGGGACTCGCTACATCGTGTGGTTCGACAACATGTGCCCGCCGCCCCCCGCTGAAGTCGCCGCCGCCGCCGCGGGGGACGCGGCCCCGAGGGTGATAAAGAAGCTGACCCGGAAGGGCAGGGCCGTCGTGAACCACAGCGACTTCATGTCCTATTACGAGGTGATCAACCCGGAAGGTAAAGGCTACTACGACCTGACGAAGGGCGACCCTCGCAGGGGCGACGGCGCGGTCTGCAACTACACACACCTCGGCAACCTGGACTGGATGTTCCCGCTCCCCATAGCCTGACCGCCCGCCCGCGGTAACTGTTACCCCAATCCTCAAGTTAAGGAGACTGAATCATGCCCCTCAATCACGAAGAAGAAGCCGCCGTCTCGATTATCGTGACCGGAGTGTCGCTCGGCTGCATCAACCCGGCCACCCGGGGGTGGGAGGCCGGCTTCATCAGGCACCCCACGCACATGCTGTTGGTGAAAGTGATCAGGCACGCCGACGGCGAGAGCACGGTCGTCGAACCCGGCCGCCCAGTCCCGAACGGCTGCACCATCAACGTCGAAACCAACTCCGAACCGACCGGCGCGACGCTCTTCACGGACGAAGGCGACCCGGAGGACTTCGGCCTCATCATCGACATCGAGAACGATGTCTACGACGGTTTAAGAATCCCGCGCAAACAGCCCGAGCACGAGGTGACGCCGATGTTCATCCGGTCGGCCGTGCTCTACTCGGTCGCCGAGAAGGTGAGCGATTTCCCCGTGAGGCTGATCGTGAAAGGCGACATCCACTCCAACCCCATCAAGCGGTTCGGCCACATCGGCACGGCCGCCGGGGCCGACATCATGCGCGAGAATGGCCGCGAAACCGTCGTGAGGGTGGAAGGGCCTGGCGGCTACGTGCTCAGGTTCCCGCACGAGGAAGGCGTGCGGTACACCGTCGTGTTCGACAACACCTGTCCACCCAACACCCCCGACGTAGACGCGGAGGACGCGTCCCCCGGCGTCGAGGGCGAGGGATGGGACACCGAAGGCCGCCAGTCTCGCCAGAGGGGCATACCCAAGCTGTCGCGCTCCGACGAGATCGTGCGGCCGCACAGCGACTTCGTGCTCTACTACACGGTTCTCGACCCGCCCCAGCAGAAGGGACTCTTCGACCTCGTCAACGACACTGACAACCGCGGGGACGGCGCCGTCTGCAATTACACGCACCTCGGGCAGACGACCAGCCTCTTCCCCATCGTGGAATGAGGCGACCCGTTCGCTGACCGGCATGTTATGAAGTTATTGCTGCAACGCTACTCTTAAAAGTAGGTGATGGTGCGGTACTCGGCCCGCTGAGCGCCGGCCGCCGTCAGGGAGAGGTAGGTCTTACTGATCCAGTTGCCGCGCGAGTCGTACTGGAAAACAATTCTCTCGCGGGCCGCGCCGTCGGGCCCGTAGCGGGTCGCCTCCTTCGGCTGCTTCCCGCTTTTGTAGACGTAGCTGACGCGGCCGGGCGGGTGAGCCTCGGCGGGAGGCACGTCCGCGTCCAACACCGACCCGACGGTCTCCTGTTCGCTCACCCTCCCGCGCGAGTCGTAACGGTAGCGGATGCGGTAGGTGAGGATGCCGCCCTCGTGCCGTGTGCGCTCGACGGGCCGGCCCTGCGCGTCGTAGGTGACCCCGGCGACGGAGGAGACGGAGCCGTCGGCGTCGTACCTCGTTTGGGAGACGGGCCGGCCCGCCTCGTCGTAGGCGTGGACGTTGCGGCTGAGGAGTTGGCCCTTGTGTTCGTGTAGAAGTTCCTCCACCAGCCGGCCCTGCGCGTCGTACTTGTACAGGTGCTTCTCGCCGGCCTTGCCGTCAGGCTGCACGATCTTGTACTCGACGCGCTCGCCCTTCTCGCCCAGCACGTAGACGTGCCGGCGCGGCGTGCTCACACCGGCCGAGTATTCCTCGTACCCGGTCGCCCTGCCCTGCGTGTCGAAGGTGTAGACGAATCTTTGCGCGACCGAGCCGTCCGTACCGAAGTGCCTCTCTTCGATCTTGTTCCCCTTCACGTCGTACGAGGCGGAGTGTCCGCGCCGCGCCGCGCCTCCGCCCGGCGCGGTCTCGGAAGTCTCGTGCCTGACTTCCTTGACGGCCCCGGCCAGCTCGTCCATCCCGGCGGCTTCGGCCTGCGCCCCGGCGGCGTTCAAGAAGAGGCTAAAGGTTAATACCGTTAGAATTCTTATCATGACCTCTCACTTTCAACTGCAATCTGCCGGCGTGTCTTACTCCACGACGACCCCGTCGTACCGCCCGCCCTTCCGGGTCAGAAATCGCGCGAGAAGCTGACGACCGCGTTCGTGCCCGGCGCGTCGGTGCCCGAGCCCATCGTGCGGTAGTTCTTGTCGAAGACGTTTTCGAGGATGAAGGTCAGCCGCGTGTGCTCGCCGAGGCGGTAGCCGCCGCGGAAGTTGAGCGTGGCGAAGCCGGGGTTCTTCGTGAAGAGCGGGACGCGCGCCGAGAGGTCTGGGCCGAGCACGCGCCGCAAGACCTGCGGCAGCGTCTCGCCGGTTTCGAGCAGCACGCCGCCCCGCACGAGCCCGCGCGCGACCGCGCCGTTGTTGAAGAACTGCGTGATCTCTTCGCGCGTGCGGACGCCGCCGATGCGCGCCTGCTGCATGTCGTTATCTGAGAAGCGCGTCTGCGCGCCCGCGAAGAGCGAGTAACCCTCGACCCAGAAGCGGCGGCCCGCGGGCTCCCAGCGCAGGCCGGCGAAGCCCGTCAGCGGCGGGACGCCGTTCTCCAGAGACGGCGGCGCGCCGGTCTCCGTGTTCGTCGCGCGCACGTAGAAGGCGTGGCCGTTGAAGGTCAGCGAGCGCGTGGGGCGCACCGTCAACGCAGACTCGACGCCGCGCATGCGGATGTGCCCGGCGTTGGCGCGGACGAAGACCGGCGCGCTTGAGAGCGCGGTGTAGACCGCGCCCGAAACGTCCTGGCGCACGACGCGCTCGCCGCCGACCGTCTGCCCGACCGCGCCCTGCGGCAGCAGCGCCACGCGCCGCTCGATGAAGTTGGTGAACTCGGCGTTGAAGGCCGAGGCGGTCGCGCTCAGGCGCGAGGTGCGGAGCCGCACGCCGGCCTCGTAGTTGTAGAGCGTTTCGGGTTGGAGTTGACGAACGGGGCGGCCCGCGTCGGCCGGCGGGCGGCTCGCGTCGAAGTTGCCGACGAGGGCGTCGAGCCGTACGCCCTCCTCGGGCGTGATCTCGAAGCCAAGGCCGGAGAGGCCGATGGAGCCGAAGTCGTTGACGTTGGGCGCGCGGAAGCCGCGGCTGACGTTTCCGGTCAGGCTGAGGTGGCGCGTGACGTTGAGCACGAGGCCGGCGTTAAAGGTCAGGTCGTCGAAGGCGGTCTCGAAGGCCGGGACGGTCGGCAGGCCGCGCGCGTCGAGAGGATTGTCGTCGGGCGTCTGGCGGTAGCTGAAGCGGCTGTAGCGCAGGCCGAAGGAGGCCGTCAGGCGCTCGGGGATGAGCCGCGCCGCGTCCTGCACGAAGAGGCCGAGCATGCGGTAGCGCGCGCCGTCGGGGAAGCGCGCGCGCACGTCGGCGCGGTCGGTGAAGTCGAGCGTCGTGTTGCTGAAGCGCAGGTCGGTGCGCTCGGAGCGGACGAACTCGTCGTAGAACTCGCCGCCGAAGGCGAGCGAGTGGCGCGCGCCGAGGCGCCGGGTGGCCTGCGCCTGGTAGCCGAAAGCGTCCGTGCGGTTGTACTCGTCCGTGATGCGCGAGCGCAGACCAGTGGCGTTGTTGATGCTCTGCGAGCGGCGGTCGTCGCGCTGGCCGTTGTAGGAGAAGGTGAGCGAGACGGTGTCGAGCGGGCCGAGGACGGCGCGGTCGTAGCGCGTCGTGAAGAAGTCGAGCGTCTGCGGGTCGAAGTCGCTGAGCAGGTTGCCGAGCCCGCCGTCGAGCTGGTCGTAGCGGCGCACGCCCAACTGCGTCCCGCGCAGGTAAGAGAAGGTCAGGGTGTCGGCGTCGGTGAGCCGCGCGGAGAGCTTCGCGTGCGCGCCGTACTGCGTGTAGCCGGTGTCTTGCAGCCGGTCGCCGAGCACTTTGGAGGAGATGCCGAGCAGCCGCGTCACGACCGAGTGCGAGTCGAGCCCGCCGCCCGCACGCAGGTCTTGCGTGCGGCGCGCGGAGCCTCCGGCGTAGAAGCCCCAGCGGCGTCCGCCCCCGCTCAGGTGCGCGTCGCCGCCGCCCGACAGGTCGGCGCTGGCGAAAAAGGTGCGGACGCCGCCGTGAAGCTCGAAGCGGTCGTAGCCGCCGCCGGCCGGGCGCGTCAGCACGTTCATCGTCCCACCCAGCGAGTCGGAACCGTAGGGCGTCGAGTTCGGCCCGCGCACGACCTCGACGCGCTCGACGGCGAACGGCTCGATGAAGGCCGTGTACTGGTTGGCGCCGGGGCGGAAGGTGGAGTTGTTGAGCCTCACGCCGTCGATGAGGTTCACGACCTGCTGACCCGTCAGGCCGCGCAGGAAGAGCGACCCTTGGGCCGTGGTCGTCTGCTGGAGGTGGAGGCCCGGCTCTTCTTTGAGCGCCTGCGGCAGGATGAGGTAGGGACGGCGCGAGATTTCGTCGGCGGTCGTGACGCTGACCGCCTCCGGCGTCTCGACGATCTCGCGCGCCTGCCCGCGCGCAGGCGTCACCGTCACGGACTCCGAGAGCGCGGCGACGCGGAGCTGAATCTCAAGCGAAAGGCTCTGGCCGGCCGCGAGCGAGCATTCGCGCCGCGCCTCCTCGAACCCGACTTTGCTGACGACGACGGCGTAGCTCGCCGCGTCCATGACGGTGAAGGAGAACTGGCCGCCCGCGTCGGTCTGCGCGCTCGAAACTTCGGCCCCGGCCGGCGCCAGGAGTTTGACGGCGGCCCCGGCGACGGCCGCGCCCGTCTGGTCGCGCACCGTGCCCGCGATGTGGCCGGCCGCCTCCGTCGCGGCCGGCGTGCGCCGGGCCTCGGCCGCGCGGACGGCCGGCGACGAGGCGAGCATTAAACATAGCCCGAGCAGGCTCAGGGGGCGTGCGTAGAGTCTCAGTATTCGCATGTTCAGAGTCCTGGGGTTCGTGCGGTGTGGTCTCAGATTTAAGACGCAGATTCGGGCACGAGGAAGTAGGAAGATAAGAATGGCACGAGCGTTAGAGCGACTGTGAGAGTCAACTGACCGGGGCAGTTCAAAACATCAGACCGTCGAATTGAAGGCGCAAGACTACAGACGCGCCCTGCCGTTGTCAAGAGTCCCGACGTGAGTCTGCAATTTCAGTGAGCCGCTCGGCGCAGAAGTGTGCGCCTCGACACGCGTCGTCAAATTGTCGCTTGACAGTCTTGCCGTTATTGGCTACTGTGCGCCTGCCCTTCAAGTTTAATTCTGTCGCAGAGACCCTCAATATCTCTCTTCAGCCAATGCACCGTGGTTGGAATTGCCGCTTTTTATCTTTCAACCGCTGTGTCATTCAGATAGGTTCAACCGTGCCTAAAAGGCCACACTCGTAAATCAAAGGCCCGGCGTCGTGTCGCGCGACGGCGGGCCGAATACTTCTCGACATTCGCAAATCAGCATGGAACCGCGCGGGCGCGCCAACTCCCGCGCGGCGGCCATGAGCACAGTCTTCGGCTGCCCCCCGGGAGGATTGTATGAAACGTCTCACCTTGATTTTTACCACGGCGTTGGCCGCCTCGCTGCTCTGCCTGGCCGTCGCGCGCGCCGCCACAAACTACAACAACGCGGTCGGCGCGTCCCGAACCGCGTCGGCGGACAGGGATGATGTGTCGCTCATCCTCGACGCCACTGGCGACCTGCCCGGCATGGGCAAGATCACGCTCCGGCGCGAAGGCAACAACGTGACCGGCGGCAGTTGGTCTCTGACCGTGCTCCCCCCGAATGCCGACGCCACTTCGAGCGAGAAGGGCAGACTGACGGGCGCCGTCAGCGGCGGCTCAGTCACCTTCAACCCCGACGGCACTCTGGCCGGCGTCAGCGGCGTGCAGTTGATCGTCGAGGGCGGCACCGGCGAGCACGCCTCTGTCAGCGGCGGGAGCGGCACGCTCATCCTCTCCGCCGACGCCGAGAACCCGTCGAAGTTAAAAGGCACGCTCGCCCTCAATTTCTGACGCCCGGACAATAGAAGTCCCAACCGCCGCCGATACGCCCCCGCCCCACGCCGTTCGGGCAGCGCGCTCGTCGTCACAACTACTAAGACCGCTAGTAGCTTCGGTGAGAAGCTCGGCACCGTAAAAGGAATCTTCCCCCATGATGCAAAGATCAGCGAAGAAGTCGTCTCTCATCGGAGTCAGCTCGTCAGTCCGTTCCGCCGTTGCACAAATCTTAATCGCCTGCCTCCTGCTCCAGTCGCTCGCCCCGGCGGCCCTCGCCGCCGCGCCGGTCGCGCGCACGGGCGCCGCCGCGCGCGCCGGCCTCGCGTCACGCACCGGCGAGACCTTGCGCGGTCTCGCGGTCGGGGTCGGCAACATCGCCGCCGCTGCGCTGGCGTTTGCACGCGCCGCGCTCACCCCGCAGGAGAATTGGAACGTCGTCCTGACGCCGCTCGGCGCCGCTTTCCACGACCACACGGGGCTCGACTACCACCAGCCCAGTAAGAAGCTGATCCTCTCCGCCAACTCGCCGTCGGGCGTCCCCCACAGCTTTGAGCTGCTCGGGGCCGACGCCGTCCATTCCGCCTTCTCGAACGTCGCCGGATTCGGCGGCGACGTGCTCGTGGCTGCGGCGCGCGACGACGGGCAGGGCATGAGCCGTGGGGGCTTCCAACCGGGTATGCTCTTCGCGAGCACCGGCGCACCCGGCGCCGTCGCCCGCATCAGCGCCGACGGCGCCTCGGTGCAGAACCCCTGGGTCGCGCTGCCCGCCGAGACCGGCCTCGTCTCGGGTCTCCACCTCGACCGCACGGGCGCCTTCGGCGGCGACCTCCTCGTCGTCACCACGGCCGGCGGTCTCTGGCGCGTCAACTCCGCCGCCGTGCCCACGCGCGTGGCGGCACTCAACACGCGCCTCGCCGGTGTCTCCGTCCTCCCCGGCGACGCCGAGCAGTACGGCCCCTGGGCGGGTAAGGTGCTCGTCGGCGCGAAAGACCAGGGCGGCGTCTACGCCGTGGACGCGCAGGGGCAGGCCGCCGCGCTTCAGCTCGGCCTCAACCCGCAGGACATCGACCTCGTCCCCGCCCACGAGAACTTCTACGCCGTCGATTCGGCCACCCGGAAGCTGC
>JBEVJD010000299.1:0-12578 GCA_040510435.1 Pyrinomonadaceae bacterium
CGGCCTACAACTTCGCCAAACGTCTCAAGACGCTCCGGGGACTGACGCCCTACGAGCACATCAGCAGGTGTTGGCAAAAGGAGCCGGAACGTTTTAGGCTTAATCCGCACCACCACACTATGGGACTAAACAAGTAGCCAGTAGAAAGACAACGCGGCGCGCCCGAGTTTATAACCCGAGCGCGCCGCCTTCGTTTTCTACTGACTACTGACTACTGACTACTGACTACTGTCTAACCCCCTCATGCCCTCGCGCTGCTCAGGTCGGGGTCAACGTCTTCGGTGCGCGCGGGGTGCTGGTCAACCTTCTTCAGCATCTTGCGGATGGGGATCGCCAGCAGGCCGAGCACGACCGCCGCCCCGAAGAGGGAGGCCGTCGTCATGGTGAACAGCCCGGGCATCTGTTCGAGCTTCTCCGGGTCAACGTGGCCGCCGACGAGGCCGCCGATGAGGTTGCCGACCGCCGACGCCAGGAACCAGATGCCCATCATCTGGCCGACGTAACGCCGCGGGCTCAGCTTCGTCATCGAGGAGAGCCCGACCGGGCTCAGGCACAGCTCGCCGATGGTCTGGAAGAAGTAGCTGCCGACCAGCCACCACGCGGCCACCTTCACCGCGCCGCCGCTGTTCACGACGAGGTTGGCGGCCGGAATCATCAGCAGGAACCCGACCCCCGCGAAGGCGAGCCCGAGCGCGAACTTCACCGGGCTCGAAAGGTCGCGCCCGCGCGAGCCGAGCTTCGTCCACAGCGCCGCGAAGACCGGCGCGAGCGCGATGATGAAGAGCGAGTTGATGGACTGGAACCACGTCGCCGGCACCTCGAAGCTGCCGATGGTGCGCTGGGTGAAGTCAGCGGCGAAGAGATTGAGCGAGGTCGGCGCCTGCTCGAAGGCTGACCAGAAGATGGCCGCGAAGACGAAGAGCACGGCGATGACGAGCACCCGCTTCTTCTCGTCGCCGTCGAGGCCCCCCGCGATGAAGACGTAGCCGAAGAAGAGGAAGGCCAGACCCACCAGCACGTAAGTCATGTACTGGCCGACGACTTGCGCGTCGATGGTGATGATGCCCAACGCCGTCAGCGCGATGACGAGCGCCACGATGGCGACGCCGACGCCGAGCACCAGTTTGATCTGCGTCTCCTTGCGCGCCTGCACGGCGGGGTCGGGGTCGAGCGTCGGGCGCTTGCCGAGGTCGCCGAGCGTCTTGCCCGCGCGCAGGGCGAAGAAGGTCAGGCCGAAGAGCATGCCGACGCCCGCCGCGCCAAAGCCCCAGTGCCACCCGACGGTCTCGCCGAGGTAGCCCGTCACGATCTGGCCGAAGAACGCGCCGAGGTTGATGCCCATGTAGAAGATCGAGAAGCCCGCGTCGCGCCGCGCCCCGCCCTCGGGGTAGAGGTCGCCGACGATGGCCGAGATGTTCGGCTTGAGGAGCCCCGTGCCGCAGACGATTAAGATCAGCCCGAGGAAGAACGTCACCTTACCGCCCGCGAACGCCGACAGGCCGATGGAGATGTGGCCGGCCGAGATGCAGATGGCGCCGTAAAGTATCGCGCGCCTCAAACCCAGAAGCCGGTCGGCGATCCAGCCGCCGGGCAGCGAAGCCAGGTACACGCTCGCGCCGTAGATGCCGACGATGGCCGACGCCTGCCCGCGGTCGAAGCCGAAGCCGCCGTCCGTGAGCGCCGCCGCCATGAAGAGGACGAGGAGCGGGCGCAGCCCGTAGTAGGAAAACCGCTCCCACATCTCCGTGAAGAAGAGCGTGGAGAGACCGCGCGGGTGGCCGCCGAAGCCAGAGGTGTCCGAGGTCTCCTTATAGGAGACGCCTGTGTGGTCGATGGGTGCGCTCATGTGCTTACTCCTCCGAGACTTTTGGTCTTGCAGAACTTTCCGGGGGCGTGTGTCAGGCTTACCCCGCCATGATACATGGATGTAAGGCGAAGGCAAGCGAGTTGCCGCTTTTGTAGGGAGTCGGGAGTCAGGAGTCAGGAGTCAGAAGAAGAACACTCAAGGCCGGAACCCTGCGGCTGTCATCGAAAATTTCCGCCGGGCGGAGCCTTCTGACTTCTGACTTCTGACTCCCGACTCCTGTATAATCCCGGCGCTAAACAAACTACGGAAGGGAATCGACGAACGTATGACGACGACCGAAGACGGCGTGAACGCCGCGCGCGTGGCCGACATCCAGGCCGCGCTCCGCGAGGCCGGGCTCGACGGCTGGCTCTTCTACGACTTCCGCCAGAGCGACCCGCTCGCCTACCGCATCCTCAAGCTCGACCCCAACCAGTTCTCCACGCGCCGCTGGTTCTACTTCGTCCCGGCCGAGGGCGAGCCCACGCGCATCAACCACGCCATCGAGCAGGGCAAGCTCGACCTGCTGCCGGGGCGCAAACTCATCTACAGCGGCTGGACTGTGCTCCACGAACACCTGCGCGACCTGCTCTCGACGGCCAAGGCGGACGGACGGGCCCCGCGCATCGCCATGCAGTACTCGCCCGAGAACTCCATCCCCTACATCTCGCGCGTGGACGCGGGCACGATTGAACTGGTGCGCTCGCTCGGCGCCGAGCCCGTCACCAGCGCCGACCTCGTCCAGCTCTTCGAGGCCGTGTGGACTGAGGAGCAGTACGACTCGCACGTCACGGCCGCCGACAACATCCACAACATCATCCAGGAGGCTTTCGCCGAGGTCGCGCGGAAGCTCAAGGCCGACGAGCCCGTCACCGAGTACGAAATCCAGCAGTTCATGGTGCGCCGCTTCGAGGAGCTGAACATGACCTGCAACGACGACCACCCCATCGTCTCGGTCAACGCCAACGCCGCCAGCCCGCACTACCAGCCGAACGCGGAGAAGTTCTCGCCCATCCAGCGCGGCGACTTCCTCCTGCTCGACGTGTGGGCGAAGTTGAAGACGCCGGGCGCCGTCTACGCCGACCAGACGTGGACGGGCTTCGTCGGCGACGACCCTTCGGACGAGCACGTCAAAGTCTTCACCATCGTCCGCGACGCGCGCGATGCCGCCATCGAGTTCGTCCGCGAGTCGGTCGCGGCGGGGCGCGAGATAAAGGGCGCGGAGGTGGACGACGTGTCGCGCGGCGTCATCGAGCGCGCCGGCTACGGCGAATACTTCACGCACCGCACGGGGCACTCCATCGGCGAGGAAGTCCACGGCAACGGCGCGCACATCGACAACCTCGAAACGAAGGACTCGCGCACGATCATCCCGCGCACCTGCTTCTCCATCGAGCCCGGCATCTACCTGCCCGGCAACTTCGGCGTCCGCTCCGAAATCGACCTCTACGTCGGCGACGGCCGGATCGAGGTGACGGGGCAGCCCATCCAGACCGAACTCGTCCTCGTGCTCAAGGATTAGCCGGCAAGGATGGGCAAGCGAAAACCGCCAGACCTGCACCGCATCGCGCGCGCGGCCGTCGCGGAAGCCGGCTTCGAGCCGGACTTCCCCGCGGAGGCCGCGCGCGCGCTCGAAGATTCGGAGGACGCGGGGGCGCGCGCCGCGGCCGACCCGCAAGTCCGAGACCTGCGCGGGCTGCTCTGGTCTTCCATCGACAACAAGGAGTCGCGCGACCTCGACCAGGTGGAGTACGTCGAGCGCGAAGGGGGCGGCTACCGCGTGCGCGTCGGCATCGCGGACGTGGACGCCTACGTCCCGAAGGACTCGGCCGTTGACCGTCACGCCGCCGCCAACACCGTCTCGGTCTACACGCCCGCCGAAGTCTTCCCGATGCTCCCCCTACGGCTCTCGACCGACCTCACCTCGCTCGTCGAGGGCGAAGACCGGCTGGCCGTCGTCATGGAACTCTGCGTGGAGGCGGGCGGAGAGGTTCGCTGCGAGCTGGTCTACCGCGCGCTCGTCCATAACCGCGCGAAGCTCGACTACGATTCGGTGGGCGCGTGGCTCGAAGGGCGCGGCCCCGCGCCCGAGGCCGTCCGGAACGTCGAAGGTCTGGAAGAGCAGGTCAGGCTTCAGGACGAGTTGGCGCACGCGCTGCACGAGCTGCGGAGGCGCAACGGCGCGCTGGAGCTTGAGAGGGATGAGCTGGTGCCGGTTCTGGACGAAGAGGGTCGCGTCGTGCGTCTGGAGGGGCGCCCGCACAACCGCGCGCAGACCATCATCGAGAGCCTGATGATCGCCGCCAACACCTCGATGGCCGAGCTGCTCCAATCGAAGGGCGTGCCCTCGCTCCGCCGCGTCGTGCGCGCGCCCGAGCGCTGGCCGCTGCTGATGGAGACGGCCGCCTCCTACGGCGAACAACTTCCCCCTGAGCCAGACCCGCGCGCACTCTCCGACTTCATGTCGAAGCGCCGCGCCGCAGACCCCGGGGGCTACGCGGAACTCTCGCTCGCCGTCCTGAAGATGATGGGGCCCGGCGACTACCTCGTCGAAGCGCCCGGGCTCGAACAGGAGGGGCACTTCGGCCTCGCCGTCCACGACTACACGCACTCGACCGCGCCCAACCGGCGCTTCCCAGACCTCGTCACGCAGCGCTGCCTGAAGTCGGCCGCCGACGGCGCGCCCGCGCCCTACACGCGCGAGGAGCTTGAGGTGATCGCCGAGCGCTGCAACCTGATGGAGTCGGCCGCGCGCAAGGTCGAGCGGCGCATGCGCAAGGTCGCGGCCGCTGCGATGCTCTCGGCGCACGTGGGCGAGACGTTCGAGGCCGTCGTCACCGGCGCCAAGCACACGGGCACCTTCGCGCGCCTCCGGCACCCGCCCGCGGACGGCCGCGTCGTCAAAGGCTACCGCGGCCTCGACGTGGGCGACCGCATCCGCGTCCGCCTGCTCTCCACCAACCCCGACCGCGGCTTCATAGACTTCGCGCGGGTCTGAAGAGCAAGTAGACAGTAGTCAGTAGTCAGTAGTCAGTAGAAAGACAACGCGGCGCGCTCGTCCTAAAGACTGCGGCGCGCCGCGTTTGTTTTCCTACTGACTACTGTCTACTGTCTACTCCCCTTCAGTTCATGTTGTAGGCCGGCTGCGGCGCGCCTTCGGTCTCGGCGCGATGCAACACCTCGGCGATCTGCTGGTGGAGGCCGGACTGCGCGGCCTTCTTCGCCGTCCAGCCGTTGCGCGCGCGCGCGTAGACGTTGGCGCCGTACTGCAAGAGCAGCGCGACGACCAGCCCGTGCCCCCTGAAGGCCGCGAACATGAGCGCCGTGTCGCCGTCCTTGTCCCGCGCGTTCACGTCCTCCCCGCGCTCCAGCAAGTTGATGACGGCCGCCGCGTCGCCCCTGAAGGCCGCCAGCATCAGCGGCGTCCTGCCCTTCACGTTGTCGTTCGCCTCGTATCTCACTTCCTTAAAAACCCCCCTCCTCGTTGACTGACGGGGACAGGATAAGAAAGCAGACTTGAGGAATCCTTGAGCGCCGTTAAACACTCTGGCGAAAGTGTCGTCAAGACGGTTGAAATTTCACAAAAGTTTTGCTAATTTTTCTCAAAACCGGAGCGTCGGGCGTCCCCGCCTCCCGACGCCGAAGGCGAACGGATTGCACTTACAGGAGTTACCCCTTGAGCGAAGCGCCCCGCATCCTTTTCGTAGACGACCACGAGGACACGCGCTATCTCATCAAATACCTGCTCGGCGCGAGTGGGTATGAGGTGGAGGCGGCGCAGTCTGTGGAGGAGGGGCTTCAGCTTGCGCGCGCCGGGGGCTTCGACCTCTACCTGCTCGACAGCCGCTTCGCCGACGGCTCGGGCGCGGAACTGTGCGAGGGCATACGCGAGTTCGACAAGACGACGCCCATCGTCTTCTACTCCGGCGACCACCCCTCGCGCCTGAAGAAGGTGCTCGACTGCGACGCCCAGGGGTTCGTCCTCAAGCCCGGCCTCGACGCTCTCCCGCGCGAGCTTGAGCGGGCGCTGGCCGCCTCGGTCTAAGAATTAACCACAGAGATACAGAGGCACGGCTGGTTGAGTTCATCTCTTCCAAGCCGTGCCTCTATGTTTCTATGGATAAAGTTACCGGGACGACGTAGCGGTGGCCGCCGCGCCCGTGCGCGCCAGTTCGTCGGCGACCTCCTTCGCGCCGTAGACCTTGCGGAGTGCTTCGAGCATGCCGCGCGAGTCCACCGAGATGGCGCGGTTGACCGACTCGTCGTAGTGGAAGTTGCCGACGAGCGACTGGATGTTGCCGTCGAAGATGAGGCCGAGCAGCTCCATCTCGCGGTTGAAGGTCGGCGAGCCGGAGTTGCCGCCGATGATGTCGTTGGTCGTGATGAAGTTGAACGGCACCTTCATGTCAACTTCCGCCTTCTTCTCGGCCCAGCGCGGCGCGAGGTTGTAAGGGAACTTGCCGCCGTGCTGCGCCGAGCGCTCGTAGAGGCCGGAGTAGAAGGTGAAGGGCTTGACGGTCTTGCCGTTCTCCTTGTAGCCCTTGACCGCGCCGTACGAGAGGCGCGGCGTGAAGGTCGCGTCCGGGTAGATGCCCGTGCCCTCCTTCTCGAAGAGCGCGCGCGCGAGCTTGCCGTAGGCCGTGCGCTCGACGCCCAAGACCTCCTCCTCGTAGCGCTTCCGGAGTTGCCGCGCCTCGGCGTCCACCCCGCGCGCCAGCACGATGAGCGGGTCGTTAGAGGCATCGACGGCCTTCTTCCCGCCGGCCGCCAACTCTTTCCGGTAGGCCACCTCGTTCAGCGACGTGGCCGAGATCAGCTCGACGGCGCGCGCCTCGGGCGTTTTACCCCCGAGCACCTTGACGACGAGCGGGTCGCTCGCGCCGAGCGTGTCGCGCAGGAGCGTGAGCGAGGCCGCGAGCTTCGTCTGCTCGAAGTCTTCGTAGACGGGGGCCTCCGAGTTGAGCATAGCGTTGAGCGCGGCGCGGCGCGGCTCCGTGTACTCGGGCAGCCGCTCGGCGTCGGGCTTCGCGCTCTCTTCCGCGAGGCGGACGAGAGCGCGCGCGTAGCCGAAGAGCACGGTGTTGAATGCCGTGTTAGCCGAGTCCGTCAGCGCAGCGCCGCCGAGCAGGCGCCGCCGGTTGTCGTAGGCGGCGAGCGATTTGCGCGCCTTGGCGATGGCGTCCCACGCGTCCACGTAATCTTTACGGTTGCTCGACGACTCGGCGTAGGCGCGCAGCGCCGTCTCCGCGCCGCGCTTGCGCGCGAGCAACTCCCGGCCGCCCAGCCCCTCGACCTGACCCTTGAAGACCTTGACGAAGTTCTCGGCGTAGTTCAGCTCGTTCTGCCCCCGCCGCGTCTGCTCTTCCCCCTTCGCCATGTACTTCTTCAGGGAGTCGCGGCGGCTTTCGAGCAGGCGGACGGTGAAGGGGATTTGCACGTCGCGCAGGTATTCGAGGTGCGCGACCGAGAGCAGCCGCTGCGTCGTGCCCGGGCTCCCCGAGACGAAGGTCAGCTCACCGTCCTGCGGCCCCTTCTTCGACCACTTGAAGTAGTTCTCCGGCTTCAGCGGCGCGTCACCCTCGTAGACGCGCACGAGCGCCATGTCGAGGTTGTAGCGCGGGAAGTTGAAGTTGTCCGGGTCGCCGCCGAAGAAGGCCGACTGGAACTCGGGCGCGAAGACGAGGCGCACGTCCGTGTGGCGCTTGTAGTAGTAGAGGTTGTAGACGCCGCCCTGGTAGAGCGTGACCACGTCGGCGCGCATTCCGGAAGCCTTCGCGGCCTCGGCCTCGACGCGGCCGATCTCGGCCTGGCGCGCGGCGCCCGCCTCCGTGTCGCTCATGCCGGCCTTGGCCGCGCCGTTGACGCGCGCCGTCACGTCCTCGATGCGGACTAACTGGTCAAGGGCGAGTCCGGGTATCTTCAGCTCCTCGGCGCGCGCGTGCGCGACGAAGCCGGTCTTGGCGAGGTCGCGCTCGGCCGTTGACAGCTCGCCGACGATTTCCTCGACGATGTGGTAGTTGGTGAGCACGAGCCCCTCCGAAGAGACGAACGAGCCGGTGCCGTTGGGGAAGCGCACCGTGGCCGACTGGACGCGCCGCACCCAGTCGTCGGTGACCTCGAAGCCGTAGCGCTTCTTGATCTCGGCGCGCGGCAGGTTGTTGAAGGCCCACATGCCTTCGTCGGCGAGCGCCGCGGGGGCGAGCGCCGCGGCCGTCAGGATCGCGGCCAGCGCCGCGCGCAAGTGTCTCGTCAGGTTCAAGGCTATACTTCCTCTCGGTTGGTTTCTGCGTCGCACAGATTATACTCCGTCCGGGGCTTGACGTTTTAGTGAAGGAAGAGTCTGCACAAAATGTTCCTCTTTAAGAAGCTCGTCGCGCCGTTTCTGATGCCCGTGCCGTTCTGCCTCGCGCTGGTGCTGTTGGGGCTGGCGCTGCTCTGGTTCACGCGGCGGCAGAAGGCGGGGCGGCGTCTGGCGACGGCGGGGGCGGTCGTGCTGCTGCTGCTCGGCTACGGGTTCGTGTCGAGCCGGCTGCTGTCGTCGCTCGAACGGAGGCACGCGCCCGTGGTGGACGTGTCGGCGGCGGCGGGGCGCGTGCGCTGGGTGGTGGTGCTCGGCGGCGGCAGCTCGTCCGACGAGGGGCTGCCCGCCGTCATGCGCCTGTCGGAGGGGAGCCTGGCGCGGCTCGTCGAGGGCGTGCGCCTCCAGCGGCAGTTGCCGGGGGGGCGTCTGCTGCTCTCGGGCGGGAGCGTCTTCGGCTCCGACCCGGACTCCGAGACGATGCGCGCGCTCGCCGTCGAGCTGGGCGTAGACCCCACATCGCTCGACCTCGACGCGGTCTCGCCCGACACGGAGACGCAGGCCGAAGTCGTCCGCGCGCGGCTCGGCGCGGAGGAGTTCTTCCTCGTCACCTCGGCCTCGCACATGCCGCGCGCGCTGGCGCTCTTCCGCAAGGCGGGCACCAACCCGCTGCCCGCGCCCACACACTTCCTCACGCAGAAGGATCGCGGCCTCGCCCCCTCAGAATTTTTCCCAAGCTCCGGCGGACTCCGCCGCGCCGAGGCCGCCATCTACGAATACCTCGGCCTCGCCTGGGCGAAGGCGAGGGGGAAGGTTTGAGGGGAAGAGTAGACAGTAGTCAGTAGTCAGTAGAAAAAACGAGCGGCGCGTTCGGTTCATAATCCGGGCGCGCCGCTTCGTCTTCCTACTGACTACTGTCTACTACTCATAACGCAGCGCCTCAATCGGGTCGAGGCCGGCGGCCTTGCGCGCGGGGTAGTAGCCGAAGAAGATGCCGACCGCGGCGGAGAAGAGCACCGAGCCGATGATGGAGGCCGTCGAGACGAGCGTCGGCCAGCCGAGGAGCAGCGGCACGCCCACCGAGGCGACGACGCCGAGCACGATCCCCGTCGCCCCGCCCGTCAGGCTGAGCACGATGGACTCGATGAGGAACTGCGTCCGCACGGCCGAGGAGCGCGCGCCGATGGCCATGCGGATGCCGATCTCGCGCGTCCGCTCCGTCACCGACACCAGCATGATGTTCATAATCCCGATGCCGCCGACGAGGAGCGAGACGCCCGCGATGCTCCCCAGCAGCATCGTCATCACGTTGTTCGTCTCGTTCGCGGCCTCGGCCACGTCCGACATGTTACGCACGGTGAAATCGTCCGCCGCCCCGGGCGCGAGCTTGTGGCGCTGGCGCAGCAGCTCGGATATCTGCGCCTGCGCCGTGTAGGTCGCGTCCTGCGAGACGGCCGAGACGTATGCGACCTGCACGCGCGCGTTGCCCAGCAGCTTCTTCTGCACCGAAGTGTAAGGCGCGAACGCCGCGTCGTCCTGGTCGCGCCCCTGCGGGTCCTGACCCTTGCGCGCCATCACGCCGACGACGCGGAAGGGCATGTTCGAGACGCGCAGCGTCTGCCCGACGGGGTCTTGCCCCGCGAAGAGGTTGGCGGCGATGGTCTGGCCGATGACGACGACGCGCGCGGCCGAGCGCACGTCCGCGTCGGTGAAGAAATCGCCGCTCTGCACCGTCCACCTGCGTATCTCGGGGAACTGTTCGGAGACGCCCTGAATCTGCGTGCTCCAGTTCTGGTTGCCGGAGACGAGCTGCGAGCGCGAGTTGACGACGGGCGAGACGAGCGCCACGCTCGGCACCTCGCGGCGGATGGCTTCGAGGTCTTCGACCGTGAGCGGGCTGCTCGTGTTCGAGTCCCCGGCGCCGCCGCGGACGCCGCCGACGTTCTGCGCGCCCGCGCTGACGAAGAGCAGGTTGGTGCCCATGCCCTCGATCTGCGCCTGGACGGTGGCCTGCGCGCCCTGCCCGATGCTGACCATCACGATCACGGCCGAGACGCCGATGATGATGCCGAGCATGGTCAGGGCCGCGCGCGACTTGTTGCGCGCCAGCGCGCGGAAGGCGATGCGGATAATCATTAGGACGTTCATGGCTTAACTTTCTGTTCTCAACTTTGACGCCGTCGTCGTGGGCGGTTGACCACAGAGACACAGAGTGCTCGGGGGTTCGGCACGGAGGGTTTATGAAAGATGAAACTCCGCGGCGCCGCCGCCTTCCCCTGTGTCTGTGTGGTTAACCGCCCTCGACCTCATTCTCAAACCGAAACCGCTTCGTCCTCTTCCTCGACCTCGTCCTCGACGGCCGGCAGGTTCCGCAGCTCCTCGGCCGCGTCGCGCGGCGCGGTGACGCGGTAGTCCTTCTGGATGCGGCCGTCCTTGAAGACGACGACGCGGTCGGCGTAGGCCGCGATGTCGGGCTCGTGCGTGACGAGGACGAGCGTGATGCTGCGCTCGCGGTTGAGGCGCTGGAAGATGTCCATCACCTCGACCGACGTGCGCGAGTCGAGCGCGCCCGTGGGCTCGTCGGCGAGGATGAGCTTCGGGTCGTTGACGAGCGCGCGCGCAATCGCCACGCGCTGCTGCTGGCCGCCCGAGAGCTGGTTCGGGTGGTTCTGCTCGCGCCCGGCCAGCCCGACCGAGTGCAGCGCTTCGAGTGCGCGGCGGTGGCGCTCGTCCGGCCCGACGCCCGAGTAGAGCATCGGCAGCTCGACGTTCTCCAGGGCCGACGTGCGCGAGAGCAGGTTGAAGCCCTGAAAGACGAAGCCGAGCTTGCGCAGGCGGATGTCGGCGCGCTCGTCCTTCGAGAGCTTGGACACGTCCTCGCCGTCGAGCGCGTAGGCGCCGCGCGTGGGGTTGTCGAGGCAGCCGACGATGTTCATCATCGTGGACTTGCCCGAACCCGACGTGCCCATGATGGCGACGAACTCGCCCTCTTTGATGTTGAGCGTGACGCCCCGCAGCGCGTGCACCTCCACGTCGCCCATCGAGTAGGTCTTGTGGATGCCTTCGAGCCGTATGACCTCGGGCGCCTCCGCCGCGCGCTCGGGCGCGACGCCTACCAACGGACTCTGTTGACGGCCGACTTCAACTGTTGCTTGCATGACTTAACCTCACCCTTGTCCCTTACCGACTTCTGCCGCCGCCGCCCGTGCGCCCGCCGCCGGCACCGCCCATGCGCGGGGCGCCGCCGAAGCCGGGAGCCGACTGGTTCTGCGTACCCGACGACGAAGAGGCCGTGACGTTCTGGCCGGTGATGATGACCTCGCCCTCGCGCAGTTCGCCCTCGACCATCTCGGTCGCGGTGCCGTCGCTCAAGCCCACCATGACCCGGCGCGGCGCGGGCTTGCCGTCCGCGCCCATGACCCACACGCGACGGGTCTGGCCGGGCAGTACCGGCTCCGACGCGCGCGAGAACTGGGCCCGCGCGCCGCCCTGCTGCTGCGCGTTCGAGCCGTCGACCGTCGCGGCCGCGTCGCCGCCGTTCGCGTTGCCGGCGCTCTGCTGCTGGCCGGCGTTGCGGCGCGAGCGGTTCGAGTTGCCGCCCCGTTGCGACTGCGCGGCGTCGGTCGTCTGCGGCGTGAAGCGGAGCGCCGAGTTCGGCACCTTGATCACGTCGCGGCGCTCGTCGATGGTGACGGTCAGGTTGGCCGTCATGCCCGGCTTGAGCTTCTGCTCGGGGTTCGACACGTCGATGACGACGTTGTAGGTGACGACGTTCTGCACGTTCTGCGGGTTGAGCCGCATCTGCTGAATCGCCCCCTTGAACTCCTCGCCGGGGAAGGCGTCCACCGTGAAGGCGACCGACTTCGCCTGCTCGACGAGGCCGATGTCGGCCTGGTCGATGTTGGCGATGACCTGCATCTGCGTCAGGTCTTGCGCGATGGTGAAGAGCGTGGGCGCCGAAAGGCTCGCGGCCACGGTCTGCCCGACGTTCACGTCGCGCGAGACGACGACGCCGTCAATCGGCGAAGTGATCGTCGTGTGCTGCAAGTTGATCTCCGAGAGCTGGAGCGCGGCGCGCGCCTGCGCGACCTGCGCGGCGGCGTTCTGCACCTGCGCCTGCGCGCTCACGACCTGACCCTGCGACTGCTGCGCGGCGGCCTGCGCCTGCTCGATCTGCGCGGCGGCCGACGCCTGCCCCGAGCTGGAGGCCGACTGCGCGCTCAACTGCGCCATCCGCAACTGCGCGAGCGCCTGGTTGTAGCGCGCCTCAGCCGTCTTGTAAGAGGTCTGCGCCGTCAGGAACTCGCGCTGCGAGATGACGCCGCTCTGCAAGAGCGACTGCTCCTGATTGAGGACGCTTCTGGCGTCGTCCATCTGCGCCTTGAGCACGGCGACGTTGGCCTCGGCGGCCGAAACGTTGGCCTGCTGGTTCTG
>JBEVJD010000300.1:0-19117 GCA_040510435.1 Pyrinomonadaceae bacterium
ACGTTCTTCGGCGTGCGCTCGCGGCCGCCGGTAAAGACGTAGTAGTTCAGCTCGCCCGAGGCCGCGCCGAAGGTGACGCGCGCCGGGTCGGTCTTCCCCATGTCGAAGTGTGTGCGCGAGGTGTTGTCGAGGAAGAGGCCGTAGGCGTAGCCGCGCGGCCGGGCGTTGGCGGGTGTGGTTTCGCTCCTCGTTCCACCCAACTCCTGCTTCGCGTGGCGCAGAGCGATGTAGAAGCCGATGGACTGGTAGATGGGGTCGAGCCCGCGCGGGTAGCCGTAGGTGTCCGTGTTCCACATCACGAACTGCTGCGTGTCGCGCGAGAGGGTGGCGCCGGCCTTCTCGCCGAGGCCGTAGTAAGTCTCCCACTCGACGCGCCTGACGGAGGTCTCGACGGCGCCCGTGTCGGGGTCGAAGGAGGCGGGACGCGCCGGGTCGGCCTCGACGACCGGCAGCCCCTGCGCGTCGAGCACGCTGACGAGGAAGGGGCGGCGCTTGACGACGATGGTCGTGCCGCCCAGCGAAGAGACTCTTATTTCGTCGCGCGTCTCGGTGACCTTCGCGGCGACGGTCTTGCGGTCTTTCGAGTAGACGGCGTAGGAGTGGTCGCGCTCGAACGTGCCCGAGGGCGCGAGGCGGACGCGCACCGTCTCGATGTCGCGGAAGGTGACGGCGACGCGCGCGCCCGAGGTGAGCGTGAGCACCACGCCGTCGGCCTGCCGCTCGACGGTCTTCACGTCGCCCGCCGCGCGCCACGCCGCGCGCGCCTCCGACGCGGGCAGCAGGAGCAGGAAGAGAAAGAGCACGGCGAAGGCGAACGGGGCAGCGCGGTGTGTGTGTCGGGTCATACTCATTCGTGTGCGGCGCGCCCGGCCAGCGCGCCCCGCGGGTTGATGATGTCTTTCAGGCTGTCGAAGGTGATCAAGACCTTCGGCTCGCCGTCGCTCAGGTTGAGGAAGGGCTCGAAGGCTTCGGTGCCGCGCTTCAGCGCGGGGAACGGCGGCGCGGGCGGCGCGGGCGCGGGCGTGGCCGAAGGGCCGGGCGCCTCCTGCGTCAACAGCGCGGCCCGCGGCGCGGACGCGCCCACGCGGCAACCCTGCGCGCACGGGAAGACGAGCGCGGCGAGTAGGGCGAGGGCTCTGTGCGCGTCGGACATCTCAGCGGACTCTCGACGGCGGCGCGGCCGGCGCGGGCGGCGCGGGCGGGGCGGGCGGAGGCGGCGGGGGCGGGGCGCCCTCGATGTCGTGCGCGTTGGCGTTCTCGGGGCGGGCGCGGCGCTGCTCGCAGAACTGTTGCACCCCACCGAAGAGTTGGTTGCACTGCTGCTCGGCCGAGAGGCCGTAGCGCTGGCACTGCTGCGACTGCCAGCCGATGGACTTCATGAACTCGGTGCGGGGCGGCACGGTGTCGCAGAAGCCGGGCGTGGGGCGGCTCGCGTCGAGGCAGGCGCGCATGAAGACGTTGTTCTTGATCTGGTCGCCGAAGCCCTCAGCGCGCGCATGCCGCGCGACCGCCTCGTTGAGGCAGCCCTCGTTGTCCGTGCGGCGGCCGTACTCCATGCCCTCTTCGTAAGTCTGCTTGCCCGCCTCCACCAGCCCCGGCCCGTACGTGCGCGCGAGCAGGAAGACCGCGACCACGCCCCCCACCACCAGCAAGACCAGCAGCACCCCGACGACGAGCAGGACTTTCATCCACGTAGGCATCGTGACCTCCTGAGATAGTAGGCAGATGGCAGATGGCAGATGGCAGTTAAAAGGCAAAAACCGGTAAGAGCAAGTTGGCAAAGCCCCGGAGGGGCGTGATGTTTATAGTGCGGACGTGTAATCAACCCCGAGCCCCGTCAGGGGCGGCATAAACATGCCGCTCCTCCGGAGCTTGTGATGAATATTATTGCCGGTGGCTATAAACATCCCGCCTCTCCGGGGCTTACTGCCTGCTGCCTACTTCCGCTCATAAACGACTCGGCCGTTGAAGACGGTGATGTCCGCCTCGGTCTGTAAGATTTCGTTGGGGGCGATGGTCAGAAGGTCTTTGGAGTGGACGACGAGGTCGGCGAGCTGCCCGTCGGCGATCCGACCCTTCTGCAACTCTTCGAAGGTGGCGTAGGCGCCTTCGGCCGTGTAGCCGCGGATGGCGTCCTCCATCGAGAGCCGCTGCTCGGGCCACCAGCCGCCCGCGGGGTCGCCCTCCGTGCTCTGGCGCGTGACCGCGGCGTAGAGGCCGAGGTAGGGGTTGACGGGCTCGACCGGCCAGTCGGTGCCGAAGGGGACGCGGACGCCGTGCGCCATGAACGTGTGCCAACTGTAGGCCCCGAGCACGCGGTACTCGCCCAGACGTTCCTGCGCCCAGCGCTTGTCCGAGATGGCGTGCGCGGGCTGCATCGAGGCGATGACGCCCAAGTCGCGGAAGCGCGCGAAGTCCAAAGGCGAGACGACCTGCGCGTGCTCGACGCGGAAGCGAACCCACTCGGAGAGGAAGTAGAGGAACTGCTCGGGCGTCTCGCCCCGGCTGATGGGGTTGTCCTCGCGGCCGGCGCGGTAGTAGTTCGGCCTGACCTCCTTGTACGCGGCCTCGTACGCGTCGAGCGCCATGCGGTTGGCGCGGTCGCCGATGCAGTGGAGCGTAATCTGGAACCCTTCGCGCGCGCGCTCCAGAACCATCCGGTTCAACTGCTCGGGCGGCATGCGCGGGATGCCGCTGTTGTGCGGGTCGTCGGCGAAGGGCGCGAGCATGGCCGAGGTGCGCGACCCCAGCGTGCCGTCCACGTAGCCCTTGACGGCGGAGAGCCGCAGCAACTCAGGCAGGTCGTTGAAGGAGACGAACTCGGCGCGCTGGCGCTTCAACTCCTCGACCGTGTCGTTGAAGTTCTGCCACTCGGCGACGCGGACGGTGAGGAGTCCCTGCCGCTTCAGCTCGCGGTAGAGCTTGGTCGTCTCGTAGCCGGAGTTGTCCTGGATGGAGGTGATGCCGTAGCGACGCGCCTCGGCCAGTGCGCGGCCGAGCGCCTCCATCTGCTCCTCGCGCGACGGCGCGGGCACGACGCGCGTGACGAGCCCGCCGGCCGTCTCCTTCAAGATGCCGGTCGGCTCGCCCGCTGCGTCGTGCAGTATCTCGCCGCCCTGCGGCGCCTGCGTCTCGCGCGTGACGCCGCCCTTTTGCAGGGCGAGCGTGTTGGCCCATGAGACGTGCCCGTCCACGCGCTGGAGGATGACGGGGTTCGCGGGCGCGACCTCGTCCAAGTCCTTCTTCGTCGGCCACTGGCCGCCCCAGAGCGTGTGATCCCAGCCGCGCCCCGTGACCCACGCGCCGGCCGGCAGCTCGCGCACGCGCGCCGCCACGCGCGCCTTCGCCTCGGCGAGCGTTTTGGCGCCGACGAGGTTCACGCGCAGTAGCGAGAGCCCGCCGCCGAGAAAGTGTATGTGCGCGTCGTTGAAACCGGGCGTGACGAGGCGGCCCTTGAGGTCGATGGTGCGCGCGCCCGCAAACGCCGCGCCGATTTCGCGCGAGGTGCCGGCGGCGACGATGCGCTCGCCGTCGATGGCGACGGCCTCGGCCAAGCGGCCGCGGGCGTCTGCGGTGAAGACTTTGCCGTTGGTGAGGACGAGGCTGACGCCGCGCCTCCCGCGCCCCTGCGCGCCCGCCCCGGCGGGGGCCAGCGACGCCGACGCGCAGACGGTCGCCAGCAGCAGTGTCAGTGCGAGCCTTGTGCGCAGAAGCATCTTCTTCAGAACTCTCGCGGGACAGGGATGAGCCGAGACGCCGTTTTTATACCATCTTTGAGGGCGCGTAAACAGTACCGCGAGCGTTAGCCGGCGGTTCGATGTTCCACGAGGCGGGTCAACAGTCGCGGTACTGTTCCGCCGCGCGCGCCACCCTCAAGCCCCGAGAATCTGCTAGACTCGCCCGCGAAACTGATGCACGCCCCCGCGAAAGAAAAGCAGACGGCCGCGGCGAAGTCGGGCGGGCGCGTCGAGCGCGCGTATGGCTTCGCAGACCTCTCCGGCTACACCTTCGGGCAGCGCCTCGCCATCCGCGCCGCCGACCTCGCCTTCTACCTCCTCATCCGCGCGCTCGGCGCGACAGCGCGCTTCCGCGTCGAAGGGTGGGAGCACTTCGAGGAGGCGTGTCGCGGCGGCCCGCCCGTGATGGCCTTCTGGCACGAGCAGATTTTTTTGACGACCTACTACTTCCGCCACCGCCGCGTAGTCGTGATGACCTCGCAGAGCTTCGACGGCGAGTACATAGCGCGCTTCATCCAGCGCCTCGGCTACGGCGCGGCGCGCGGCTCCTCGACCCGCGGCGGCGTGGGCGCGCTCGTCGAGATGGCGCGGCTCGTCCGCGCGGGCTGCCCGGCCGGCTTCACCGTGGACGGCCCGCGCGGCCCCCGCCGCGTCGCCAAGACCGGCGCGCTGCTCCTCGCCAAGAAGACCGGCCGCCCCGTCCTCCCCTTCGCGGTCACGGCCGAGCGCTTCTGGCGGCTGCGGAGCTGGGACAGGCTCCAGATACCCAGGCTCTTCACGCGCGCCGTCGTCCGCATCGCCCCGCCTCTCCACGTCCCCGCGGACGCCGACGACGCGAAGCTGGAAGACCTCCGCGCCGACCTGCAACGCGCCCTCGACGGGGCGAGCCGCTCTGGCGACACGTGGCGCGCGCGCGCGCGTGTGTAGTAGGATTGCGCACACCCCAAGCAGTCATAAGTTGGCGGCAGTCCGGCTGAGAGTTTTTAACCTTTCTTCCGAGGAGACTCGCATGATAAATGAGGAGCGCATCAAGAACCTTCTGCTCGAACTCGTCCAGATCGACTCCGTCTCGCGCGAGGAGCGCGACGTGGCCGAGCGCCTCAAACAGTTGTGCGAGGGGCTGGGCGCCGAAGTCTTCATCGACGACGCCGGGAGCAAGGTGGGCGGCAACAGCGGCAACGTCATCGCGCGTTTCCCCGGCACCATCCCTTCGGCCGAGCCCATCATGATGAGCGCGCACATGGACACGGTCGTCCCCGGCCGCGGCGTCAAGCCCATCGTCGAGGGCGACCGTATCCGCACCGACGGCACGACCGTCCTCGGCGGCGACGACAAGTCGGGCTGCTCCGTCATCATCGAGGCCATCCGCTGCCTGCAAGAGCAGAACATCCCGCACGCGCCCATCGACGCCGTCTTCTCCATCTGCGAGGAGGTCGGCCTGCTCGGCGCCAAGCACCTCGACCTGTCGAAGGTGAGGGCCAAGTACGGCATCGTCTTCGACTCCGACGACCCCGGCTTCCTCTTCACCAAAGGCCCTTCGGCCAACCACTTCGACTTCGAGATTCACGGGTTGGAGTCGCACGCGGGCGTCGCGCCTGAGCAGGGCATCTCGGCCATCCGCATCGCCGCCGAGGCCATCAATAACATGAAGCTCGGCCGCATCGACGAGGAGACGACCGCCAACATCGGCGTCATCCGCGGCGGCGAGGCGACGAACATCATCACCAACCTCGTCACGCTGCGCGGCGAGGCGCGCTCGCTCGACGACGAGAAGCTGGAGGCGCAGACCGCGCACGTCATCAAGTGCCTCGAAGACGCGGCCGCCAAATACGAGGTGACCGTGGACGGCGTGACGACCAAGGCGCGCGTCGAGTCGCACGTCACGCGCGAGTACCACGCGATGGATGTCTCCGACGACTCGCGCGTCGTCAAACTCGTGAAGGAGGCCGCCGCGCGGATGGGGCTCAAGGTCGAGACGATGGCCTCGGGCGGCGGCTGCGACGCCAACATCTTCAACAAGCGCGGCATCGAATGCGCCAACCTCGGGACGGGGATGCGCGCCATCCACACCGTCAAAGAGTGGCTCGACGTTAAAGACATGTACGCCTCCGCCGAGATCACCCTCGAAATCCTGCGCCTCAACGGCGAGGCCGCGCTCAAGTAAAAGTCAGGCCGCACGCAATTCGCCGCGTGGTGGCGGCAGCGCTCTTGCTTTTCACTATTGTCTTCTTCGCCGGGAGCCGTCATGAAACTCGCTCAGCACGCGAAACTGTTGCTCGCCGCCGCAATCCTTCTGTCAACGCTGCCTCTCGAAGCGCGCGCGCAACGCCGCACGCCACGCGCGCCGTCGCGGCGTGCCGCGCGGCAGGACGACGTGGAGCGGAAGGTCGAGGCCCTGCTCGCGCGGATGACGCTCGAAGAGAAGTTGGGGCAGTTGCAGCAGTCGGGCGGCGACGTGGCGGGGAAGGCCAACCCCGACTTGTTCGAGGCCGCGAGGGCGGGGCGGCTGGGCTCGACCCTGGGGATCAGGGGGGCTAAGAACGCGAACGAGTTGCAGCGGGCGGCCGTCGAGGGGGCGCGGCTGAAGATTCCGCTCATCTTCGGGTTCGACGTGATTCACGGCTACCGGACGATCTTCCCCATCCCCCTGGGCGAGGCGGCGAGCTTCGACCCGGCGGCGGCCGAGCGCTCGGCCTACGTCGCCGCGACCGAGGCGAGGGCGGCGGGTCTGCATTGGACTTTCGCGCCGATGGTGGACGTGGCGCGCGACGCGCGTTGGGGGCGCATCGCGGAGGGCGCGGGCGAGGACACGTACCTCGGCTCCGCGTTCGCGCGCGCGCGCGTGCGCGGCTTTCAGGGGTCGGACTACTCAAGGCCGGATCGCGTCGTCGCCTGCGCCAAGCACTTCGCCGCCTACGGCGCGGCCGAGGGAGGGCGCGACTACAACACGACCGAAATGAGCGAGCAGCGTTTGCGCGAGGTCTACCTGCCGCCCTTCAAGGCGGCGGTGGACGCGGGCGTGGCGACGCTGATGAGCGCCTTCAACGACCTGAACGGCGTGCCCACGTCGGGGAACCGCTTCACGCTGACCAACATCCTGCGCGGCGAGTGGGGCTTCGACGGCTTCGTCGTGAGCGACTACACCTCCGTGACCGAGATGATCGCGCACGGCTACGCCGCCGACGGCGCCGACGCCGCGCGCCTCGCCCTCCCGGCGGGCGTGGACATGGAGATGGTCGGCCGCCTCTACAACCAGCACGGCGCGGACTTGTTACGGCAGGGTAAGTTGAGGATGGCCGAAGTTGACGAGGCCGTCCGGCGCGTCCTCCGCATCAAGTTCCGCGCGGGTCTCTTCGACCGCCCTTACGTGGACGACTCGCGCGAGTCCTCCGTGCTGCTCAGCGCCGAGCACCTGCGCGCGGCGCGCGAGGTGGCGGCGCGCTCTCTGGTGCTGCTGAAGAATCGGGCGGAGACGCTGCCGCTCAAAAAAGACGTGCGCACCATCGCCGTCGTCGGTCCGCTCGCTGACGACCCGCGCGCCATCATCGGCTCGTGGTCGGGCGACGGCCGCCCGCAGGACGCCGTGACCCTGCTCGCAGGGATTAAAGCGAAGGTCTCGCCGCGCACGCGTGTGCTTTACGAGAAGGGCGTGGCCGTCGAGGGTCGCGGCATCCTTGGCAACTACGACGCGCCGCCGCCGAACCCGAGCGCCGCGGGCGGGACGAACGTCGCCGCCGCGGGCGACATCGACCCCGCGCGGCTCGCCACGACGCCGACGGCCGCCGACTCCATCGCGAAGGCTGTGCGCGCCGCGCGCGACGCGGACGTGGTCGTCGTCGCCGTCGGCGAGACCGCCGACATGAGCGGCGAGGCCGCCTCGCGCACCTCTTTGGATTTGCCCGGCCGCCAGTTGGAGCTGTTGCAGGCCATCCACGAGACGGCCAAGCCCTACATCGTCGTGCTGATGAATGGCCGGCCGCTCTCCATCAACTGGGTCGCCGAGAACTCGCCCGCGATTCTGGAGACGTGGTTCGCGGGCACGCAGGGCGGCCCGGCCATCGCCGACGCGCTCTTCGGCGACACGAATCCCGGCGGCAAGCTCCCCGTCACCTTCCCGCGCAACGTGGGACAGGCGCCCTTCTACTACAACCAGACGCCGACGGGCCGGCCGCCGACCATCGAGAAGTACACGTCGAAGTATCTGGACGTGCCCGTCGAGCCGCTCTACCCGTTCGGCCACGGCCTCTCGTCCACGACCTTCCGCCTGTCGAACCTGCTCCTCGGCGCGCCGCGCATCAACGCCGCGGGCAGCGTCGAGGCGAGCGTCGATGTCGAGAACACGGGCGGGCGCGCGGGCGACGAGGTCGTGCAGCTCTACATACGTGACCTCGTCGCCTCGCGCGTGCGACCCGTGAAGGAGCTGAAGGGCTTCCAGCGCGTCACGCTCCAGCCCGGCGAGCGGCGCACACTGACCTTCAAACTCACGCCGGCCGAACTCGGCTTCTACAATCAGGAGATGCGCTTCGTCGTCGAGCCCGGCGCCTTCAAAGTCATGGCCGGCCGCAGCTCCGCCGACCCCGAGACGCTGGAAGCGACCTTCGAAGTGACGGCCAGATGAGCATGGAAGAAGAGGGCACCGGGCGCGAGGGTTTCCGCAGCGGCTACGTGGCGCTGGTGGGTCGGCCGAACGCGGGGAAGTCCACGCTGCTGAACCGGATGGTGGGCGAGAAGATCGCGGCCGTGTCGAACAAGCCGCAGACGACGCGCCACCAGATTCGCGGGGTCATCACCAGACCGCAGGGGCAGATCGTGCTGGTGGACACGCCGGGCGTGCACCAGCCGGGCTACCTGCTCAACCGGCGGATGATGGCCGCCGTCCACGACGCGCTCGAAGGCGTTGACTTGGTGTGCCTCATCCGCGACGCCTCGGCCCCGACGGGCAACGGCGACCGCTTCGTCTTAGACCTCGTCAAGCGCTCGGGCAAGGCCGCGCTGCTTTTGCTCAACAAGACCGACCGGATTGACGACAAGCGTCAACTCCTCCCCCTCATCGAGTGGTACTCGCGCGAGCACGAGTGGCGCGGCGTCGTCCCGCTCTCGGCGCGTACGGGCGACCAGTTGGAAGACCTCGTCAAAGAGTTCATCACAAACCTTCCCGAGGGCGAGCCCATTTTCGAGGAGGACGAGCTGACCGACCAGCCGATGCGGACGCTCGTCGCCGAGATGGTGCGCGAGAAGATTCTGCACGTGACCGGCGAGGAGATACCTTACGTGACGGCGGTCGTGACCGAGCGCTACGAGGAGGTGTCGGACGAACTGACGCGCGTCTACTGCGCCATCTACATCGAGCGCGATTCGCAGAAGAGCATCATCATCGGGAAGGGCGGCGCCCGCCTCAAGAAGGTCGGCACCGAGGCGCGCCGCGACATCGAAAGGCTTCTGGGACACAAGGTCTATCTCGAACTCTTCGTCAAGGTCGAGGAGGGCTGGCGCGACTCGCCGCGCGCCCTGAGCGAGATGGGAATTGATGAGTAGTGATGAGTGATGAGTGATAAGAGAAGGCAAGGCCCGCTTCTCACTTCTCATCACTTCTTACTCGTCACTTCTCATCACTTATCACTCATCACTTATCACTCATCACTTATCACTCATGAACTGGTACGCGCTTGAGTTGAGCTGCACGGGTGGGGCGGAGGAGGCCGTGGAGTACGCGCTGATGGAGGCGGGCGCGCTCGGGACGGAGGCCGACGCTTCCGCGGACGCTTCGGGGCTCGTCCGGGTCACCGCGTACTTCGAGACGCCGCCGGAGGTCGAGCACGTGCGCGGGGCGCTGGGCGAGGCGCTGCGCATCTACGGGCTCGCGTCGTCGGACGTGCGCGAGATGAAGTTCCGCGAGGTCGAGGGGCGCGACTGGCTCGCGGAGTGGAAGAAGGGGTGGCGCCCCGTCGAGGTCGGGCGCTTCGTCGTCGCGCCGCCGTGGAGCGAGGTCAGCGAGGGCGGCGGCCGCATCGTCATCCGCGTCGAGCCGGGCATGGCCTTCGGCACGGGCACGCACGAGACGACGCGGCTGTGCCTCGCGGCCGTCGAGAAACATTTCGGCGGCGGGAGCTTCCTCGACGTGGGCACGGGCACGGGCATCCTCGCCATCGCCGCCGCGAAACTCCAAGCGTCGGCGCGCGTCGAGGCGTGCGACACAGACCCTCTGGCCGTCTCGGTCGCCGAAGAGAACGCGCGCCTCAACGGCGTCGCCGAACGCATCGAGTTCCGCGTCGGCACCGTCGAAGAGACGACGGCCTCGGCCGACCTCGTCTGCGCCAACCTGACGGCCGACGTGATTCTGCCCCTGCTGCCCACGCTCCTGGGCGCCACCTGCGGCCGCCTCGTCCTCTCGGGCATCCTCACGACGCAGGCCGCGCAGGTCGCCGCGCGCCTCATCGAGCTGGGCGTCGGCGACTACGAAATCGACAGAGATGGCGAGTGGGTCGCGTTCGTCGTGTGAGACATCACTGTGAGCCGCAGAAGATTCTACGCGGAGCCGCGGGCGTTCCTGGACACGCAGGGACAGGTGATTCTGTCCGAAGAGGAATCGCGCCACCTGCGCGACGTGCTGCGCCTGCGCGCGGGCGACGAGGCGCATGTGTTCGACGGCGAGGGGCGCGAGTTCGCGTGCGTCGTGGCGGACGAGGGGCGGCGCGGCGACGTGTCGAGGCTCGAAGTGCGCGGGCCGGTCGAACCCCAGAGTCCGGAGTCGCCGCTGGAGTTGACGCTCGCCCTGGCGATGTTGAAGGGTGAGAATTTCGACTTCGTCCTGAAGAAGGCGACGGAGCTGGGCGTCTCGCGCCTCGCGCCCGTGGTGACGATGCGTGCCATCATTCGGCCGCGCGACGAAAGCGATGCGCGGCGGCGGGCTGAGCGCTGGCGTCGCCTCGCGCTCGAAGCCGCGAAACAGTGTGGCCGCGCGCGCGTGCCCGCCATCGAAGTGCCCGCCAACTTCGCCCCCCTCGTCAGGGGCAAACAGCACGCCGACGCCGTACGCGTCCTCTTTGCGGAGCAGGGCGGCGCCCCGCTCGGCTCGCTCTCGGCGACGGCCGGCGCACGACCTTCGGCCGTCGTCGCGCTCGTCGGCCCCGAAGGCGGCTGGGCGGACGGAGAGGTCGAAATCGCACGCGAACACGGCTGGCAGGTCGTCACCCTCGGCGGCCGCACGCTCCGCGCCGAGACCGCCGCGCTCACCGTCTGCGTGCTGCTGCAAAACCTTTTCGGAGACCTGAAGTAAAGGGTGTTGGGTTCTGGGTTTTGGGCTTATTGCGATTAGCAGTTGAGTGTAACCGGGAGAGATTCAACACAGAGGCACAGAGACACGGAGACACGGCTTCAAGAGATATAACTCAACAAGCCGTGCCTCCGTGTCTCTGTGTCTCTGTGTTGAAAGCTCACGCCGTATGCACCCGAATGATAAGCGCGCCAGGTAGCCGTCGGGTCTGGGTCTTACCCCAGCACCCAACACCCAGCACCCAACACCCAACACCCTCTTTTTACTCCTTCATCGCCAGGTCGCGGTCGAGGGTGAGGGAGCGCAGGGCGGCGTCGAGCTGCGTTTGGAGGCGCACCCACTCGGCGGCGGCGGCCTGCTTCTCCTGCGCGAGCTGTTCGAGGCGCGTCTCCTGCTGGTCGGCCTTCTGGACGTAGCGGGCGATGAGCTGGCGCGCCTCGGCCGTCTTGGTCAGCGCTTCGATGTTCTCGCGCAGCCGCCGCTGGTCGGCGCCTATCTCGGCGATCTCGCGGTCGATGGCGGCGACGCGCGCCTGTGCGGCGGCGACGCGCGCCTTCAGGTCGAGGATGTTCAGGAGCGCGGCGCGCGTCTCGGCGTCGATGTAGCGGCGCGAGAAGAAGAACTGTATCTGGTCGGTCGTCACGTTCGAGAGCGCGTAGGTCTCCGTGCCCCTCTGGCGTTCGGCGACGACGAGTTCGCGCGTCTCGTTCGGTTCCAGCTCGACGCGGAAGCGGTAGAAGCGCTGGCTCTTGCCGTCGGGCTTCGGCGTTATCTTCTCGTCCAGTTCCCATTGGTCGCGGACGGGGTGCTCGACGAAGACGCTGCGCGGGCGCGGCGTCTGGTTGCGCAGCGTGTAGACCTTCTTCTCGCGGTGGTGGTGCGACGCGTAGAGCGTGCCGTGCAGGATGCGGACGGCGAAGGCGGGCGAGTTCTCCTCCTCGGCGCGCACGGTGACGAGCGTGCCGAGGTCGAGCGCGAACGAGATGAGCCGCTTCTCCTCCGGCTTGAGCCGCTCCAGCAGCGCCTCGCCCGCGTAGGCGTCGCCGTCGATGACGGTGATGGCGCCGCCTTCGAGCGTCAGGGGCGAGGTGTTCTTCAGAAGCAGCCCCGACATCGGGCGGGTGCGCCCCGCCGCCTGGTTGAAGACGGAGACGCGCGAGCCCTCCATCCGCGTCTGGAGTATGGGGATGAGCGCCGAGCGGTCGCGGCGGACGGTGACGGGCTGCTCGATCTTGTACTCGAAGAGGTCGCCGACCTCGCTGCCCTCGGCCGCCGTCACGATGCCTGAATCGCTGCTCGTCATGCGCGCGCTCAGGGAGGGCTCCGGCTTGGCGGCGAACGCCCCGCTCGCGGCGCCGTCGGCCGTGAAGGCGTTGTCGCCGCGGCGCCCGTTCATCGGGAGGTTGCTGAGGTAGTTCGAGCGCAGCGCGGGTATGGCCGATATCTCGGCGGCCGAGACGGTGACGGTCTCGCTGACGCTGGCGACTTCGAGCGTGACGCCGAGGTTCGCCGCGCGCGCCGGGCCGACGTTCACCCCCGTGACGTTCACCTGCTTGAAGCCCGACATCGAGACCAGCACGGTGTAGTTGCCCGGGGCGAGCCTGGGCGTGCGGAAGACGCCCCCGTCGTCGGTCTGCACGGTGTGCTGCTGGCCGGTCGCTTCGTTCCGCACCACGACGCTCGCGCCGGGGACGGCCGCGCCGTTCGAGTCTTCGACCGACCCGACGACGGTGTTGGGCGCGCCGCCGACCTCGCCCGACTCGGGCTCGTAGACCTGCGGCGACATGCGCAGGTCGTCGGGCACGGGGATGACCGGGCGGTAGCGGTAGAAGGGCTTCTGGATGGGCTGGATGAACGAGACCGGCGTGCCCGAGATGAGCGAGAGCCGCACGTCCGTCCAGTCCTCCTCGCTCACGTTGTCCACGATGGCCCAGCCCTGGAAGAAGGGCTTGCCTTCGGCGTCGAGGACGACGCGGTAGGTCGTCTTCCAGATGGGCGCGGCGATGGTGTAGCTCACCAGCATCTCGCGCGAGCCCGCGCCGTCGGAGGTGACGGTGATGGTCTTCGCGTCGCGCCGCCGCGCGCTCGCCGAAGCCTCCGCGAACTCGCCCACGTCGCGCCGCGTCCCCGCGTCGAGCAGGCGCACGCCGCGCACCTCCGCGAGGTCGAAGCTCTGCAACTCGCCGCCCTCCGTGGCGATGACGAGCGCGTGGGTGGTGACGGCGGGTTTCTGCGGGTCGGCCTGCGTGCGGCGCTCCTCGACGGTGAGGACGGAGCCGGAGGCCGTGCGACCCGAGGAGGTCGTGACGGCGACGCGCGCGCCCTGCAACTGGCTGAGCACGCCCGCGAGCCCGCCCGACGCGCCGCCGGTCGAGGCCGAGATGGAGAAGGGAATGTCGGCCATGCGCGCGGCGGGCGGCGCGCTGGAGTTGTAGCTGACGGCCCCGACGCGCCCGCGCCCGAGGTCGAGGACGACCATCGACTTGAGCACGTCGTCCACCTGCGACTGCTTGAAGGAGAGGTCGATCTCGGCGTGACCCGTGACGGTGCCGCGCCGTTCGATGTAGGCGACGCCGTTGCTGTAGAGGATGACGCGGCGGATGGGCAGCGTCTGCGCGGGGCGCGCGGCCGTCGTCGTCGTTCTTTCGACGGAGTCGGCCGCGACCGTCTTCACGGCGGCGTGTGCGGGGCGGCGCTGCGCGTTGACGGTGTGCGCGCCCGCGCCGAGACACAGCGCGAGCAGTGTGAGCGGAAAGAGCTTGGCGTTCATCGTGGGCCTCCGAAAATAAAGAGTGTGGTCGGGCACACGTCCGCCCCCTTGCGATCGCAGGCGTCCGTTCGTGTGCGGAATTTTCCCAGGACTGCCGGGCACCGGCCGGCGCATCAGCAGAACGTTCGGCGTGACGATTTCTTGATGCGGATTTTCGTCCACAGGGTTGGACGGGGCATCACCAAATCAGAACCGCGAGCGGTAGCGAGCGGGTACTGGTTACGTCAAAAGCCCTCGTGGCGCAACTCCGACCCGTTCGCTACCGCTCGCGGTTCTGATTTTCTTTGACGGCGCACACATTGCGGGCGCAGAATACTCGGGCGCCGCCGGTGGCTGGTTGAAAAAAGAAAACGCGGGCGGGCGCGCGGGCGTATAAGTTGTCGGCCGGACAACCTGAGGCGGGAGATTCAGAAACGAATGACTTACAGCACTGAGGAGGCGGTCGGGCGCGCACGCAAAGACCTGGCGGAGCGGCTCGGCGTCGCGGATACGGAGGTCGAAGAGGCTGAAGTCTCCGAGGCCGACTTCCCGAACACGGCGCTCGGGGCGCCTGTGCGCGGCGAGATGAGCGGGATGATGATCACCCCCGGCTGGCGCATACGGCTCGCCGCACGCGGCGAGACCTACGAGTACCGCGCCGACCGCAATCAGCTACGCCTGTACGACTTCAAAGGGAAGAACCACAAGATTTGAAAGCGAGATGTCAGATGCTAGATGCTAGATGTTAGTTAAGACATGGCTTCTACTAACATCCTGCATCTGACCTCTCCTCCAAGGAGTGAGCAATGAACCGGAGAAACTACACCCTTCACATTGCGGTGGCCGTCGCGCTCGTCGTGCTGGCGGCCGCGGCCGGCCGGATCGAGCGCTGGGAGGGGAGCCGCAGTGTGTCAATCGGCGTGAGGCGCGAGGTGGCCGTCGCGCCCCCCGCGCCAATCGCAGACCGCCCGGCCGTCGCAGTCGGGGACGAAGACTTCGACGACGCCGAGGTGCTCGTGCGCTTCAAGCCGGGCGTCTCGCAGGAGCGCGTGGAAGAGATCGCCGCCTCGCTGAACGACCACGTCGAGGACGAGATCGAGTCGGTCGAGGGGCTGACCTCGATTGACGACCTCGACGACGCCGACGCCGAGCGCGTCGCCGCGGAGTACGCCTCGCTCCCGGAGGTCGAGTACGCCGAGCCCAACTACCGCATCAACCTCGGGCCGGTCGGCGTCAGCTACAGCAGGCCGTTCCCGGTTCCCGAGTCGTCCCTGCCGCACGGCAGCCCGAACGACCCGCGGTTCGCGGAACAGTGGGGGCTGCTCAACACGGGGCAGAAGGGCGGCCGCGCCGAGGCCGACATCAGCGCCTTCGCCGCGTGGGACAAGACGAAGGGCAGCAAGAAGGTCGTCATCGCCGTCCTCGACAGCGGCGTCGATTACACGCACCCCGACCTCGCCGGCAACATGTGGCACCGCCCCGCCGACCTTGAGATGTACTTCGACGACGAGCTGGGCGTCATGGACGACTCCGAGGGCTTCAGCGCCGTCGAGAGCGAGCGCGACCCGATGGACGAGAACGGCCACGGCACGCACTGCGCCGGCATCGTCGGCGCCGAGGGCGACAACAACCTCGGCATCACCGGTGTCAACTGGCAGGTCGAGATCATGCCGCTGAAGTTCATGGGGCGCGGCGGCTTCGGCTCGACGAAGGACGCCATCGAGGCCATCAACTACGTCATCGCGCGCAAGAAGGACGGCGTCAACGTCCGCGTCATCAGCGCGAGCTGGGGTTCACAGTCGCGCTCGAAGGCGCTCGAAGACGTGATCCGCAAGGCGGGCGAGGCCGACATCCTCTTCGTCGCCGCCGCGGGCAACGACGGCGCCAACGCCGACAAGCGGCCGCACTACCCCTCGGGCTACAAGCTGCCGAACGTGCTCTCGGTCGCCGCGCTCGACCGCCGCGACGAGCTGGCCTCGTTCTCGAACTACGGCGAGAAGGGCGTCCACGTCGCCGCGCCGGGCAAGGAGATTCTCTCGACGTGGCTGGGCGGCCAGTACGAGGAGCACTCGGGCACCTCGATGGCGACGCCGTTCGTCGCTGGCGTCGCCGGCCTCGTCCTCTCGGTCGAGCCGAACCTCTCGGTCAAGGAGCTGCGCGAGCGGCTCATGAACACGGCCGATAAGCTCGACTCGTTGAAGGGCAAGGTCGTCTCGGGCGGGCGCGTCAACGCCGCGCGCGCGGTCGGGGCGATGCAGATTAAATGAAGCTCGCGTAGTCGGTCGCGGGGCGAGCGCCGCCCCGCCGAAGTGGGGGCTATGTGTCAACATAGCCCCCACGCTTATGTGCACCCACCGCCTTCAACCCAACATGGAAACTGACGAGACGATAATTGAGTTGAGCAGAACGAAGCTCGTCCTGCTCATCCTCGGGTCGTGCGCCTTCGTCGCGGCGGGGGCGTGGCTGCTCTCGTTCGACGCGGCGGAGATTCGTTCCGGGCGCTCGTTCCCGCTCTTTTTCAGTGACCCGTGGGTCGTCTACGGCGTGGGAGTGGCAGGAATCCTGTTTTTCGGGGCCTGCGGGCTGTACGGCCTCGCCAAGATGTTCGACAAGAAGCCCGGCCTGATATTCAACAGCGCCGGCATCGTCGATAACGCGAGCGGCGTGGCCGCCGGCTTCATCCCTTGGGCCGAGGTCACGGGCGCGAGTATCTACGAGATACAGAAGCAGAAAATGCTCATCATCGGCGTCCGCAGCCCGCAGAAGTACCTCGACCGCGGCGGCGCCCTGAAACGCTCGCTCAACAAGGTCAACTCCAAAATGGTCGGCAGCCCCATCTCCATCTCCTCGGTCGCGCTGAAGATAAACTTCGCGGAGCTGGTCTCGCTCTTCGAACGCTACCACCGGAAATACGGCGGCGCCCCGGCCGTTCGTGAACGTTGAGCGCACACCTTTTCCCCTCACGCTCGTCACGCGCGCCCGCTTTCGGTATGATGGCTCGCACCCGAAATCCAAAACTCGATAAGGCAGGGAGACGAAAGATGAGCGCGTCAACGCCGACCAGAGACACCACGCCAGACCTCGACCAGCTCTGCATTAACACCATCCGCGCACTCTCCATCGACGCCGTGCAGCGCGCCGAGTCCGGCCACCCCGGCCTGCCTTTGGGCGCCGCGCCGATGGCCTACCTTCTCTGGACGCGCTTCATGCGTCACAACCCGCGCAACCCCAGGTGGCAGGGGCGCGACCGCTTCCTGCTCTCGGCCGGCCACGGCTCGATGCTGCTCTACTCGCTGCTGCATCTGACGGGCTACGACCTCCCGCTCGAAGAGTTGAAGAGCTTCCGCCAGTGGGGCTCGAAGACGCCGGGGCACCCCGAGAACATTCTGACGCCGGGCGTCGAGATTACCACCGGCCCGCTCGGGCAGGGCTTCGCCAACGGCGTCGGCATGGCGATGGGCGCCGCGCACCTCGCCGCAAAGTTCAACCGCGAGGGCTTCCCGCTCGTCGATAATTATGTCTACGCCATCGTCTCCGACGGCGACCTGATGGAGGGCGTGGCGGCGGAGGCCGCGTCGCTCGCGGGACATTTAAAACTCGGCAAGCTCATCTACCTCTACGACGACAACAAGGTGACCATCGAGGGCTTCACCGACCTCGCCTACTCGGACGACGTGCCCAAGCGCTTCGACGCCTACGGCTGGCACACCAGCACGGTCGAGGACGGCAACGACCTCGAAGCCATCGAGAAGGCCGTCAGGGAGGCGCAAGCGGTCACGGACAAGCCTTCGCTCATCTCCGTCAAGACCGTCATCGGCTTCGGCATGCCGACCGCGGGCACGCGCAAGGCTCACTCCGACGCGCCCGGCCCCGACGCCGTCAAGGCGACCAAACGCGCGCTGGGCTGGCCCGAGGACGAGGAGTTTCTCATCCCCGAAGAGGCGCTCGCCGAGTTCCGCAAAACAATCGAGCGCGGCGAGCAGCAGGAGCGCGAGTGGCACGAACTGGTCGAGCGTTACGCGGGCGAGTTCTCCGAGCAGGGCGAGGCGTGGCGCGTGACGATGGAGGGTGACTTGCCCGCCGACTGGGAGTCGCACCTGCCCACGTTCGAGGGCGCGAAGTCGATGGCGACGCGGCAGGCGAGCGGCGAGGTCATCAACGCGCTCGCGCCGCACCTGCCGACGCTCATCGGCGGCTCGGCCGACCTCGGCCCCTCGACCAACACCGACATCAAGGACGGCGGCAGCTTCCAGCACGGCTCCTACGAAGGGCGCACGATTCACTTCGGCATCCGCGAGCACGGCATGGGCGCGGCCCTGACGGGGATGAGCCTGAACGGCGGGCTGATTCCTTACGGCGCGACCTTCATGTGCTTCTCCGACTACATGAAGCCCGCCATCCGCCTCGCCGCGCTCTCGCACGTGCAGGTCGTCTACGTCTTCACGCACGACTCCGTCGGCCTCGGCGAGGACGGCCCGACGCACCAGCCCATCGAACAACTCGCGGGTCTGCGCGCCATCCCGAACCTCTACGTCATCCGCCCGGCCGACGTGCACGAGACGCGCGAGGCGTGGCGGCTCGCCATACTGCGCCGCGACGCGCCGACCGCGCTCGTCCTCACGCGCCAGAAACTCCCGCTCCTCGACCGCGCGAACACGTACGCCCCGGCCGAGGGCGCGCGCCGCGGCGCCTACGTCCTTGCCGACGGAACGGACGCCGAAGGCAAGGCCGCGACGCCGAAGCTCATCCTGCTCTCGACCGGCTCCGAAGTCTCGCTCTGCCTCGAAGCGCGCGAGACCTTGCAGAAGGAGGGCACGCCCACGCGCGTCGTCTCGATGCCCTGCTGGGAACTGTTCGAGGAGCAGGCGGCAGACTACCGCGAGAGCGTCATCCCTTCGTCGGTGCGCGCGCGCCTCGGCGTCGAAGCCGCCGCCGGCCTCGGCTGGCACCGCTGGGTCGGCGACGCGGGCGACGTGCTCTGCCTCGACCAGTTCGGCGCCTCCGCGCCCGGCGCCACCGCCCTCAAAGAACTCGGCTTCAACACCGACAACCTCATCGCACGCGCACGCGCCCTGTTGGGCGAGTGAGTTGTGAGTTGAGTTAAGAGTAGTTAACCACAGAGACACAGAGGCACAGCTTGAAGATGATGGTCTTCAAGCTGTGCCTCTGTGTCTCTGTGGTTAATTCATTTCATGCCGGCCTCAACCCGCGTCGTCAAGAGCGACCCTAACAAACGACGCGCAACGCCAGAGGCATGACGCGGAAGTCGGCGGGGGTGAGGCCGCGTGGGTCGCCGTCGGCTTCGACGCCGAGCGAGTCTGCGGAGTCCGAAGACTCTATGCGGACGTGTGCGCCGCG
>JBEVJD010000301.1:0-6253 GCA_040510435.1 Pyrinomonadaceae bacterium
GCCACCGGGGCCCCCCCCCCCCCCCCCCCCGGGCCCGCCCACCCCCCCCCCCGGCGGGGCCCCCGCCACACACCCCCAACCCCCCCCCCCCCCCCCCGCGGCGCCCCCCCCCCGCGCGCGCCCGCGGCAACCCCCTCTCGCGCCCCTCTCGCGTCCATAAAATTGTTCTTAGGAGTACGGTTCTGTACCCCTCCAAATTTTCTGGCGGGTGGGTTGACCTCTCAACAGTTTGCGCTTACTATCACCGGGCCGAAACTGAGAAATACCTCGCCGAGACTTAATGAAGTCCTCCCTCCCTGTCGGCGTCAGTTGGGTAAGTCTCTACAGGCATTCATTCGGACAGTTCGCGTTTGTAAAGGCCGGGCGAAGAGCCCGTCACCGGCCATTCCTCCCGGCAGCACCCCCGGGTCGCGGATTCACATTCATCCTTGATTCGCTTACGGCTTTTTAGGAAGCAATCGGCCCCAACGACTTGAACAAACCAAACCTCATGTCTGTGAAGTCCTGGCTGCTCACATCTGGTTGAACCGGCGGGCAAGAACCGTCTCGGAGGGAAAATGAGGAAAGCTTTTGCGTTACTGACCACTCTCGTCTTTTGCACTCTCCTACTACCGGCCATAGTACTTGGCCAGGGTAACAGCCCCGAAGTGATCAAGCCGGATCGCTTCGACAAGTCTCCCAGGCCGCTGCGGGAGATGTTCGAGCGCGGCGAGAAGCCCGGCCCGGCGCGCGGCGGCCGCGACTTCGAGCCCGGGAAGCCCTTCGCAGTCGGCAACACGAACCCCGGCGGCGTCGACCCGCTGGCCGAGCGCAACAACGTGGCCTTCTCGGCCCACGCGCAGCCGCGCGCCGCGACCGACGGCGTCGGCATTGACCCGAACTTCCGCGTCGCGCCGCCCGACACCACGGGCGACCTCGGCCCCAACCACTACGTGCAGTGGGTCAACCTCCGCTACGCCGTCTACAACGTCCTGCGCGACGCCAACGGCATCAGCGGCTTCACGCTCGTCCCCGGCTTCCCCAAGAACGGCAACGTCATCTGGCAGGGCTTCGGCGGCCGGTGCGAGTCGGACAACGACGGCGACCCCATCGTGCAGTACGACCAGCTCGCCGACCGCTGGGTGGTCACGCAGTTCGCCGTCTCGGCCCAACCCTACACGCAGTGCGTGGCCGTCTCGCAGACGGGCGACCCGACCGGCGCCTATTACCGCTACGCCTACTCGTTCGGGAAAGACTTCAACGACTTCCCGAAGATGAGCGTCTGGCCCGACGGCTACTACATCACCTACAACATGTTCAAGAACGGCCGCACCTTCGCGGGCACGAACGTCTGCGCGCTGGAGCGCGACAAGATGCTGCTGGGTCTGGCGGCGCGCCAAATCTGCGTGAAGACGACGGCCGGCTCAAGCCTGCTGCCGGCCGACCTCGAAGGCGCGGTGCTGCCGCCCGTGGGGAGCGCGAACCCGCTGCTGAGCATCGGCTCCACTTCGCTCAGCGCGTGGCGCTACAAGGTGAACTGGGTGGCGGGGACGGCGACGCTGACGGGGCCGACCACGGTCGCGGGCGTCAGCTTCAGCCGCGCCTGCGGCGGCGGTGCCTGCATCCCGCAGCAGGGCACGTCGCAGTTGCTCGACTCGCTCGGCGACCGCCTCAACTATCGCCTCAGCTACCGCAACCTCGGCACGCGCGAGTCGCTGGTCGTCAACCACCCCGTCGCCACGGGCGGCACGAGCGGCATCCGCTGGTACGACCTGCGTAACGCCGCGGGGCAGACCCTCGGCAGCGCCGCGCCGGTCGTCAACCAGCAGGGCACCTTCTCGCCCGACTCGACCTACCGCTGGATGGGCTCGGCGGCGATGGACAAGACGGGCGGCATCGCCATCGGCTACAACGTCTCCAGCTCGGCCATCAAGCCGAGCATCCGTTACGCCTACCGCGGGCCTGCCGACCCGGCCGGCGCGCTCGGCAACGAGACCAACATCCTGGTCGGCAGCGGCTCGCAGACCACGGGGCTCGCGCGCTGGGGCGACTACAGCACGATCAGCGTTGACCCCGTGGACGGCTGCACGATGGTCTTTACGACCGAGTACATCCCGGCCAACGGCACGTTCAACTGGACGACGCACATCTACTCGTTCAAGCTGAGCACCTGCCAGTAGGACGCGCGAGGTTTAGCGAACGGAGGGGCGGACGTGTTGAGCGTCCGCCCCTCCGCGTTTCACCGTGCGGCATGGTTTATACTCGGCGCGGACTGAAAGGGGGAGGTCACGTGAACCGAAGACTGAAGCTCACACTCATCGCGGTCGCCGCGCTCCAACTCCTCGCGGCGCCCCACGCGGCCGTTCACGCCGCGGAGGGCAACGCCGCGCGCGCGGCCGTGTACGGCTCGAGGGCTTCGGGGAGGAGGCCGGCGTTGACTCAGGGCGGCGGGACACGGCGCCGCGTCCGGCGGCGCGCCGCGGACGCGCTCACGCCGGGCGTGTGGGGCGGCGCGCACATACGTTTCGAGGTGATCGAGGGCGGCGCGCGCATCGAGTACGACTGCGCGCACGGGACAATCGAGGGACGCATCGTCGTGGACGCGCGGGGGCGCTTCAACGTCTACGGCACGCACTACGAGGAGCGCGGCGGCCCCGCACGCCCCGGCGACGACGCGGCCGGCTACCGAGTCCGCCTCAGCGGCCGCGTCGGCGGGAGCCTCTTGAAACTCACCGTCGCGCGCCCCGACACGAAAGAGGTCATCGGCACCTTCGACCTCGCGCGCGACCGCGAGCCCGAACTCGTCAAGTGCCGCTGACCCCTTGAGGCGAACGACGACCGGGAAGGCCGCGCGCGATGTCATACCTGATTGACGGCAACAACGTGATGGGGCAGCGCGTGGGGTGGCACAGGGACAAGCCGGGCGCGCGGCGGCGTCTGTTGGGTGAGCTGGCGCGGTTCGCGCGGGAGGCGGGCGTGACGGTGGAGGCCGTCTTCGACGGGGCGCCGGACGAGTTCTTCCCCGACGAGTCGTACTTCATGGGCGTGCGCGTCTTCTACGCCGAGCGCGGCGCGGACGCCGACGCGCGCATCAAGCAGTTGGTCGAGGCGTCGCGCGAGCGGCGGACGCTGAAGGTCGTCACATCCGACCGCGCGCTGGCCGACTACGTCCGCCGCTGCGGCGCAGAGGTCATACGCTCGGGCGAGTTCCGCCGCCGCCTCGACGCCGCGGCCGCCGTGCCGGAAGAGAAGAAGAGCGAGGGCGTGAAGGAGTCCGAACTGGGCGAATGGATGTACTACTTCGGCGCCGACCCCGAGGACGATGAGGGAGAAAAGCAGTAGACAGTAGACAGTAGACAGTAGTCAGTAGAAAAAAACGGGCGGCGCGTCTCAGTCTTCAAACCGGGCGCGCCGCCTTGTCTTACTACTGCCTACTGCCTACTGCCTACTGTCTACTGCTTTATTCCTTATCCACCAGTTCCACGTCGAAGATGAGTTTCTGGCCGGCGAGGGGGTGGTTGCCGTCGATGGTGATGTGCTTGTCGGTGACTTCGGTGACGACGACTTCGATCTGGCTCCCGTCCTGAAGCGGCAGCCCGAAGTGCATGCCGACCTGCGGCTCGACGGGGAACTGCGCCGCCTCGCGCGAGATTTCGGTGACGAGCCCGTCGCGGCGCGGGCCGTAGGCGTCGTCCGACTCGATCTCCACGGTCTTCGAGTCGCCGACGTTGAGGCCGCGCACGGCCTCGTCGAAGCCGGGGATGACCTCGCCCGCGCCGACGGTGAACTCCAGGGGTTCGCCGTCCCGCGAAGAATCGAAGACCTGCCCGTCTTCGAGCCGCCCCGTGTAGTGCACGCGCACCCGGTCGCCGTTTTTCGCCGGCTCTGTCATAATCGCCCTCCGTCCGCTCTGTAAAATTTGAAGGGAAGCATCGCACAAACCTCCCCCAAAGGCCAGCCGCCGGCCCCCTTGCGGCGCTCACCGACGAAAGAGCCTTCGGACATGAAAAGAGACCTCGCCGCGCTCGTACTCGTGCTCCTGCTTGCCCCCGCCCAGGTGCCCGCGCAGACGCCCGCGACGCCGGCCGCGCCGCAGCCGCAGCCCTCGCAGACCCCGACGCAAACTCCGACTCCCGAAGATGACTCGGACGAGGACGTGGTACGCATCACCTCGAACCTCGTGCAGTTCGACGCCGTCGTGACCGACGGGCAGGGGCGCCACGTCGCAGACCTGCGGCCCGAGGAGTTCGAGGTCTACGTGGACGGGAAGCGTCAGGAGATAACCAACTTCGCCTTCGTCGCGGGCGAGTCGGAGGCGGGTCGCGCCGCGCGGCCGGCCGCGCGCGACGACAAGTCCGTCCCGCCCCCGCCGCTCCCGACCGCGCCGCCGCGCGCGGGTCAGGTGCGGCGCACCGTCGCGCTCGTCGCCGACGACCTCGGCACCTCTTTCACCGACCTCGTCTACGTGCGGCGCGCCCTGAAGAAGTTCGTGGACGAGCAGATGCAGCCCGGCGACCTCGTCGCCATCATGCGGACGAGCGCAGGCGTCGGCGCGCTCCAGCAGTTCACCACCGACCGGCAGTTGCTCTACCGCGCCATCGAGCGCGTGCGCTGGAATCCGCAGGGGCGCGCGGGAGCCAGCAGTTTTCCGACTCTCGACTACCAGCCGCCCGGGCTCGCCGAGGCGAAGGAGGCGGTCAGGAGCGAAAGCCCGGAGCGGAGGCGGGAGCGCGATTCAATGGGCGGGCCCGAGGCCCTCGAAGAGTTCCGCGAGGGCGTCTTCACCGTCGGCACGCTCGGCGCGCTCGACTTCATCGTGCGCGGGATGAGCGAGCTGCCCGGCCGCAAGTCGGTCGTCGTCTTCTCCGGCGGCTTCCAGATTTATAAAGACCCGAACAAGCCCGAGGACTGGCGCGGCAGCGACCGCATCATCGAGAGCGTGCGGCGCCTGACCGACCAGGCCACCCGCGCCTCGGTCGTCATCTACACGATGGACGCGCGCGGACTCGCCTACACGGGGCTGACCGCGGCCGACAGCTACAACCCCGCGGCCGGCAGCGCGCCCGACCTCGACGGCCTCATGAGCCGCCACAACAACTTCGTCAGAAATCAGGAGGGGCTCGCCTACCTCGCCGAACAGACGGGCGGCATCTTCATCAAGAACACGAACGACCTCGGGCGCGGGATGGAGCGCATCCTCGAAGACCAGAAGGGCTTCTACCTCATCGGCTTCCGCCCGCCCGACGAAGTCTTCCAGCTCTCGCAGGGCAAGACGCGCTTCAACAAGTTCGAGGTGAGGGTCAGGCGTTCGGGTCTCGGCGTCCGCACGCGCGCGGGGTTCTACGGCTTCGCGGAGGGCGAGCGCAAGTCCGCGCCGCGCACGCGCAACGAGCAACTGCTGGCGGCGCTCACCTCGCCGCTCACCTCGGGCGGGCTGACGCTGCGCCTGACCTCACTGTTCAGCAGCCCCTCGGACAAGACGGCCGTGCTCGACTCGCTCATGCACATCGACGCGAGCCAGCTCAAGCTTACGGACGAGCCCGACGGTTGGAAGAAGGCCGTGATCGACGTGGCCGCCGTCACCTTCGGCGAGAACGGTCAGGCCGTCGGCGAGATCAACCGCACCGAGACGGTGCGCGCGCGCGGCGAGGGGCTGCGCCTGATGCTCTCCGAGGGGCTGGTCTACAGGATGAGGGTGCCGATTAAGCAGCCCGGCGCCTACCAGCTCCGCGTCGTCGTGCGCGACACGCAGACCGAGCGGCTCGGCTCGGCCAGTCAGTTCGTGGAAGTGCCCGACCTCGGGAAGCGGCGCCTCGCACTCTCGGGCATCGTCATCTCGACGGCCGAGGACGAGCCGCCCGCCCCCGTCGCCGCCGCGGCGGAGGCGGCCGCCGCCGGGCGTGACCCGCTGCGCGAGGCGACCGTGCGCCGCTTCCCGTCGGGGGCGAAACTGGACTTCCTCTATCACATCTACAACGCGAAGCTCGACGGCGCGACGGGGCGACCGCGCCTCCGGACGCGCGCGCGCCTCTTCCGCGACGGCCAGCCGGTCTTCGACGGCCCCACCATCCCCTTCGACCCGGGCGTGCAGACGGACATGGCGCGCCTACAGGCCGGCAGCCGCCTCCAACTCGGCAAGAACCTCGCGCCCGGCGACTACGTCCTCCAACTCGTCGTCACGGACGATCTGGCGAAGGGCGCCCACGCCGTCGCCACGCAGTGGCTCGACTTCGAGATAGTCAAAAGCCGTGAACCGTGAACCGTCAACCGTGAC
>JBEVJD010000302.1:0-2546 GCA_040510435.1 Pyrinomonadaceae bacterium
TAGAGCGTGTGCCAGCTACGCTCGCCGCACGCCACGCACCGCATGTAGTTCCTCGATTCGCCGCGGGCCTTCCAACGGATGCCGCCCATGTCCCAGATCGACTTCTCGAACCCGCACCGGCACCGCATCATCCAACGGCGCGAATCCGCCTCCATGCTTTTGGCCCAACTCTCGGGGAAGATGGCTATGAAGAATCTCTGAATCCGACTCAAGCTCATCCGAGCTTCACCTCCACCATCAGGTATTGGTCGGTAAGGGGGAAGCAGCGGCCGAGGCTTTCACCCATCCGTGCGGCGGGTTGTATATTGCCCGTGCCTGCCGGGGCTTTCAAGAGTTTTCTGTCAGCCTTCACCGTGCGGCGCGGAGGGCGAGATAACTTTTAGACTCGCGTCGTGGTCGTTGACTTGAGGACGAAGGCCACGGTGCTGCGGCCGGCGGCCAGTCCGGCGCGGACGTAGTCGGTCACGTCCCACTCATGCCAGGCGGCGGCAGTGCCGGGGATGATGACCGAGATCAACATCGCTTCATCCGACTTTCTTCCACACGACGGAATAGCGCCACAGCAGATGCCTCCGCACCTCGGCCCCCGGCAGCACCTCCGCGCAGACTTCATGCACCTGAGATAAGGTGAGGTAAGAGTCGTGCCGCCCGTGTTCGTCCCACGCGCGTCGCACCTCGCGCGGCGCGGTCAGACGGCCGTGCCGCATCAGCCGCAACCCGAGACTCAGCGGCAACGCCAGCGCGCTCCTGAAGGCGTCGGGCAGCCCCTCGGTCTGAAACAGGTCGAGGACGAGCAGCACCCCACCCGCCTTCAGCGCGCCCTTAATTTTCGTCAGCACCTCCTTCATCGGCAGGTGGTGCAACGTGGCGACCGTCACGACGCAGTCGAACGTCTCGGCGGGGAGTTCCAGCGCCAGAACGTCCGCGACCCTGAACTCAATGTTTGTGAACTGCGCCGAACGCTCCCGCGCGACACGAATCATGTTCGGCGAAAGGTCGAGGGCGAGCACTCGCTCTGAAGACTTAGACAGGATGCGCGAGAACGAGCCCGTGCCGCAGCCGATCTCAAGCGCCTCCCGGCAGGGCGCGGGGACGTGGCGCGCCAGGAAGTCATGGTAATGGCCGCTGTGATCCCACCCCTCGCCCGCGAGCAGCGCGATGCGGTCGAAATCCGCCCGGATGTTAGACATCGCCTCGGCCATAACGTCACCTGCCCCCGAACTGATCGTGCGCGGCTCAAGCGGCGCGAACGTCTAGTCGCGCTAATCCACGGAGCGCGGAGCGACCGTCTCCTGCCACAGCGGCGTGAAGATGTTGCCGGGCGAGACCGAGTTGACCCGCACGCCGCTGGCCGCCTCGACGAGGCCGCGCACATCCTCCTCCTTCCTCACGTCGCAGTAGACGAAGAACGCATCGCCCCGCCCCTCGGCGCGCGCAAGCTCCTGTAGGTCGCACGCGACCGCAGCGCCCTCCTGTTCGTCGTTACAGCAGACGACGACCCGCGCGCCCGCGCGGACGAACTCGTAGGCGCAGCCCTTGCCGATGCCGCTACTGCCGCCGGTGACGATCACAACCTTGTCGGCGTACCGAGACCCCATCCGTCATGCCCTCCGTTCGTGTGCCGCGAATCAGGTGAGAAGAGTTTATAGAATCCCCGGCCCCGGTGACTAATCGGCCGCGCGTGACCTTCCCGGCTCGGCGGCCGGCGCGGAGGTGGACGCGCCCAACCCCGACTGGCCTTACGTCGTTTCCAAACTCGGGCGGCTGCGCTTGGACAAGGCGGGCAGGTACAATCTTGCGCTCAGGCCGCAGACGCTTCGCTTCGAGAAGTTCGGCCTGACGCTCGTTTCCGTGCGGCTCGTCCCGCGGGAAGTTGAGAGGCGCCGCGAACCTTGAGAGTGACGCGGACAAGTCTGAGACAGAGGGAGCTTGAGTATAAATTCTGACGAACGGGGGGGACGTTACACGCGCCGGGATTTTCTCTCGGGCGCGGTGGTCGCCGTCCCGCTGCTCGCCGCGACAGCGCGCGCATTCGACGTGGCTGCCTTCGACCGCGCGCGCGTGTTGAAGGCGGCGCGGCAGTACCTGTCCGAGCGCCCCGTCACGGTCACGGCCTCGGGCAGTCCGCGCAGCGCGGGCGGGCCGCACGACTTCTTCTCCGAGGGCGACTACTGGTGGCCCGATCCGGCGAACCCCGGAGGACCCTACGTCCAGCGCGACGGGCTGACCAATCCCGACAACTTTGTCGCGCACCGCCAGGCGCTCATGCGCCTCAGCGTTCAGATGCCCGCGCTGACGGCAGCGTGGATGCTGACCGGCGACGAGCGATACGCCGCCCACGCGGTCTCCCACCTCAAGGCGTGGTTCGTAAGCGACGCCACCCGCATGGCTCCGCACCTGCGGTACGCGCAGGCGATCCAGGGACGGTTCACCGGCCGCGGCATCGGCGTCATCGACACGATTCACCTCGTCGAAGTGGCACGCGCGATCGAGCGACTGAAGACGTCGAAGAGCCTGTCCCCGGAAGACGACCGTTCCATCCGAGC
>JBEVJD010000303.1:0-2570 GCA_040510435.1 Pyrinomonadaceae bacterium
GCACGCGCCCGCCGGTCATCATCCCCGAGGCGGAGATGATGATGCGCGTTCCCTGCTCGTCGTTCAGACGCTTCGACTCCTCGCGCGACGAGGCCGTCACCATCGAGCGCGTGCGCAGCGGATGGCGATTCGCTTCGAGCACGCTCACGTACTCCTCGTCGTGCTCATCTTTCGTCCGATGGTAAATCTGCGTCGCGGCCGCGGCCATCGGCGAGTCCACGCGCACGGGCAGGACGGGGATGCGCTTCTCGTCTTCCAGCTCGCGCAGGTGGTAGATCAACTCCTGCGTCCGCCCGACGGCGAAGGCCGGGATGAGCAGCGGCCCGCCGCGCCCCACGGCCTCGTTGACGACGCGCGCGAGCGCGACCTTCGGGTCTTCGGGGTCGTGCAAACGGTCGCCGTAAGTTGACTCGACGAGCATGTAGTCGCAGGAGGGCGGCGCCACCGGGTCGCGGATGATCGGCTGGTCGTAATGCCCGAGGTCGCCCGAGAAGAGGATGCGCCTCCCCGCGCCGTCCGTGCCCGCGCCGTCGATTTCCAACAGCACGAGGCTCGACCCCAGGATGTGCCCCGCGATGTGGAACCCCGCCCGCATCCCCGCGGCCACCTCCGTCGCCTCTCCCGTGTTCGGGCACGTCCGAATCAACTTGATGGCCGCCCGCGCGTCCGCCTCCGAGTAGAGCGGCAGCGCGGGCTCGTGCCGCGTCAGACCCTTCCGGTTTCTGTACTCTGCCTCCTCCTCCTGCAAACGCGCAGAGTCCGGCAGCAACAACTTCAACAAGTCCGCCGTCCCCTTCGAGCAGAACACCGGCCCGCCAAACCCGAGCCTCACCAACCGCGGCAGGTACGCCGTATGATCCACATGCGCGTGCGTGATGACGACCGCGTCCAGACTCCCCGGGTCGAACGGCGGGTCTTCCCAGTTCCGCTCCCTCAACTCCCTCAAACCCTGAAACAACCCGCAGTCCACCAGCACCCGGCTCCCACCACTTTCGACCAGGTACTTCGACCCCGTCACCGTCCCCACCCCACCCCAGAAACTAAGTGTCGCCATCACACCTCCGACAGCTTTTCGCATGAATTAAAAGGCATGGGCATTCTACACCCGCAGACGCGTCTTCCTACTTCATGTCTTGACGGCGAGGGAGGCCGAAGAAGACGAGGGCGCAGGGGATGAGGAGGGCGAGGTTGCGGAGGGCCGTCGAGACGCCGAGTTGGCTGGCGATGAGGCCGCCGAAGCAGCCACATTCGAGCGGCTCGCCGCGCAGGACGTAGACGTAATAGAGGGCGTAGCCCGCGAAGCCCACGAGCAGCAGCGCAGACCACAAGGCACCCCAGCGCGCCGTGCGCGGCACCAGCAGCAGCAGTGCGGCCAGCAACTCCGCCGCGACGACGAGCAGCGTCACCGGCCAGACCCAACGCGCCTCGACGAGGTTCGACATGTTGGCGGCAAAGTCGCGCAGCGTGTAGAGCTTCGCGCCCGCCGCCAGCAGAAACATCCCCGCCAGCCCGAAGCGGCTGAAGAGAACGAGCACCTTGAGGAACGAACGGCCTCTCATCGTGGTAACGCGGGAGCAGGAACGCTGAGCGATGAACTGAATGCAACAGTCTTACAGTTCATCGCTCAGCGTTCCTGCTTCATCACTTCTTCTAAGCGACGGCCTGCTGGTTGGCGAGGGCGACGACCTTCTCGGCGGCGTCCTGCATGCCGTGGCCGACGGTAAAGTTCATGCCGGACTCGGCGATGAGGCGGCGCCCCTCTTCGACGTTGGTGCCTTCGAGGCGGACGACGACGGGCACCTGGATGCCGATGGACTTGGCCGCCTCGATGACGCCGCGCGCGACCATGTCCGTGCGGACGATGCCGCCGAAGATGTTGATGAGCACGGCGCGCACCGCCGGGTCTGCGAGCAGGATGCGGAAGGCCGCCTCGACGCGCTCCTGTGAAGCGCCGCCGCCCACGTCGAGGAAGTTGGCGGGCTCGCCGCCCGCGAGCTTGATGATGTCCATCGTCGCCATCGCGAGCCCCGCGCCGTTGACCATGCAGGCGATGTTGCCGTCGAGCTTGATGTAGTTGAGGTCGAACTTCGACGCCTCGATCTCCAAAGGCTCCTCTTCGTTGAGGTCGCGCAGGGAGTGGAAGTCGGGATGACGGAACATCGCGTTGTCGTCGAAGGTCATCTTGGCGTCGAGCGCGATGAGCCGGTTGTCCTTCGTCAGGAGGAACGGGTTAATTTCAAGCAGAGAGGCGTCGGTCTGCTCGTAGGCGTGGTAGAGCGCCTGCATGAACTTGGCCGCCTGGTTGACGAGCGCCGCGGGCAGCCCCAGGCCGAAGGCGAGCTTGCGCGCCTGGAAGGGGCGGAAGCCGACGGCCGGGTTGACGGTCTCTTTCAGAATCAGCTCGGGCGTGTTGGCCGCGACCTCTTCGATGTCCATGCCGCCGGCCGAGGAGGCCATGAAGACGGGGCGCCCCGTCGCGCGGTCGAGCACGATGCCGAGGTAGAACTCCTTATCAATCGGGAGCCCCTCTTCGATGAGGATGGTGTGCACCTTCCGACCCTCGGGGCCGG
>JBEVJD010000304.1:0-15030 GCA_040510435.1 Pyrinomonadaceae bacterium
GCCCTCGACGCGTTCCTGGCCGGCGACGAGCACCACGCGTTGTCGGTGGGCCACGCCGACCGCAGCGCGCGGGACCGACTCGTGTTCGTGTTCTCGGGCCAGGGCTCGCAGTGGCGCGGCATGGGTCGGCGTCTGCTCGACCAAGAGCCCGTGTTTCGTGCCTCGATCGTCGCGTCCGACGTCGCGATCCGCACGCACGCGCGCTGGTCGCTGCTCGACGAGCTGCACGACGAGAGCGACACGGTGCGCCGCATCGACATCATCCAGCCCAGCATCTTTGCCGTGCAGGTCGCGCTCGCCGCGCTGTGGCGCTCGTGGGGCGTCGAGCCGGAGGCCGTCGTCGGCCAGAGCATGGGCGAGGTCGCGGCGGCGCACGTCGCCGGCGCGTTGAGCCTCGAAGACGCGGCGAAGATCATCTGTCGCCGCAGCCGGCTTCTGCGGCGACAGAGCGGCGCAGGCAGCATGGCCGCCGTCGAGCTGTCACTCGAAGAGACGCGCGACGCGCTGGCCGGCTACGAAGGCCGACTCTCGGTCGCCGTTAGCAGCAGCCCGGCCGCGACGGTCGTCTCCGGCGAGACGGCGGCGCTCGAAGAGTTGCTGGCGACGCTTGAGCGGCGCGGCGTCTTCTGTCGCCGGATTAAGGTTGACATCGCCTCGCACAGCCCGCACATGGAACCGCTACGCGAAGAGCTGCTGCGCGAGCTGGCGGAGGTTGAGCCGCTCACCCCCGCGATGCCCTTCTACTCAACTGTGACCGGCGGGCGCTCTCGCGACGTGCGGTTCGACGCCGCCTACTGGTGGCGCAACCTGCGTGAGCCGGTGCTCTTCTGGGGCGCCGTCGAGCGCCTGCTCGAAGACGGCTATCAGACCTTCGTCGAAGTCAGTCCACACCCCATCGTGCTCGGCTCGATCCAGCAGGGTCTCTACGCGCGCGGACGCACGGCCGCGCTGCTCCCCTCGCTTCGGCGGGAGGAGGACGAGCGCGCCGTCCTCCTCGGCTCGCTCGGCAGCCTCTACGCCTCCGGCCAAAGGGTCAACTGGTCGGCGCTCTTCCCGCGCGGCGGGAGGTGCGTCAATCTGCCGACCTACCCGTGGCGGCGTGAACGCTTCTGGGCGGCGCCCGCGGCCAGGCCGACCGGCTCCGTGGCGGCGGGACGCGGCGCGCGCGGAGGCGGCGGGCGGCATCCGCTGCTCGGCCTGCACGTCACGCCCGCGCACGAGTCAATCAACCATCTCTGGGAGCTGCGGCTCGAACTCCGCGACCTCCCCTTCCTCGAAGATCATCGCGTGCAGGGGGTCGCGGTGCTGCCGGCGACGGCCTACGTGGAGATGGCGTCGGCCGCCGCCGCGGAGGTTTTCGCCGGACGGCCCTTCCGCCTCGCCGCTGTCGAGCTGCGGAAGGCGCTGTTCGTGCCCGCGGAGGGCGTGCTCCTCGTCCAACTGAGCTTTACGGACGAGGCGGACGGCGTTGCGTTCCGCGTTGACAGCCGGCCGGAAGGCGCGCTCGAAGGGACCGGCGCGTGGACGACCCACGCGACCGGACGGATACGCTTTACCGAGGACGTGACGACGGAAGCGACGGCGTCCGCGCCCGAGGCGGATGGCCTCGACGCTGCCCGCGCGCGCTGCCGCGAAGAGGCGTCGGCCGACGAGTTCTACTCGCTACTCGAAGCGGCCGGGTACGGCTACGGGCCGAGCTTCCGCTCCATCGAGCGGGTCTGGCGGCGCGAGGGCGAAGCGGTCGCACGCCTCGACGTTCCGCAGCAGGTGACGGCCGATGCGGCCGCCTACCGTCTCCACCCGGCCGTCCTCGACTGCGGCCTGCAACTGCTCGGCGCGACGCTGCCGGCGGGCGACGCGGCGGCGCGGCCGTCGGCCTTCGTGCCGACGGCCTTCGAGGAGGCACGACTCCACGGCTTGCGCCCGAAGTGTCTCTGGGCGCGCGCCTCGCTCAGGACGGGCGAGGGCAATGCTCAACGGCTGAAGGGCGACGTTTCGATCTTCGACGAAGCGGGGCGCGTCGTCGCGGAATTCGTCGGCGTCGAGCTGCAAAGCCTCGAAGGCGCGACGCCGCAGCTCCAAACGTCGTCCGTGGCTGACTGGATTTATGAGCCGCGCTGGGAGGAGCAGCCGCGCGAGGCCGCGGGCGTCGCGCCGCGCGCGCACGACGGGGCGTGGCTCATCGTCGCCGACGCCGGCGGCATCGGCGACGCGCTGTCGTCGTTACTCGAAAAGCGGGGCGAGCACGTCTTGCTCGTCAAGGCCGGCGCGGAGTACGCGCGCAACGGCGAGGGCGGCTTCGTGGCGCGGCCATCGCAAAAGGAAGACCTGCGCCGTCTCTGGCAGGAGGCCAGGTTGGCCGCCCCCGGCGGTTGCCGCGAGGTCGTGTATCTGTGGGGCCTCGACGGCTTCGGGTCAAACTCAGGCTCCGCGGAGTCGCCGGGCGGCGCGCCGCTCGACGCGTGCCTGAGTGTAGTGCAGTTCGTGCAACTGCTCGCCGGCGATGACGAAGACGCGAGGGCGCGCCTTCGCCTCGTCACGCGCGGCGCGCAGGCCGTGTGCGGCGAGCGGCGCATTGCCGTCGCGCAGTCGCCGCTCTGGGGGCTCGGGCGCACCCTCGCGCAAGAGCAGCCGGAACTCTTCCGGGGTCTCATAGACCTCGACGGGGAGGTGGGCACGGACGAGTCGGCCCGGCAACTGCTCGAAGAGATCGACGCGCCGGGCGACGAGCCGCAGGTGGCCTTCCGCCGGGGCGCGCGTTACGTGTGCCGGCTAGGGCGATTGCCTGCACAGGGTGCGGCGCGATTGCCCGCACGGGATGAGGCGCGATTGCCCGCACGGGATGAAGGGCGGCCGAGCACGCGAGGCGAGGCGCGCCGCCCACCCCACTTCTACGCCGACGCCACTTATCTCATCACGGGCGGCCTCGGCGCGCTCGGTCTTGAGGTTGCGCGTTGGATGGCCGGGCGGGGCGCGCGGCGGATCATCCTCATGTCGCGCGCGGCGCTCCCGCCGCGGCGGGAGTGGCGACGCGTCGAGCGCGGCACGCCGCTGGCCCGTCGAATCGAAGCGGTTCAGGAGTTGGAGGCGCTCGGCGTCGCCGTCCACCTCGCGGCCGCAGACGTGGCCGACGAAGCGCAACTCACGGACTTCCTCAACTCCTTCGCCGAGGAGGACTGGCCGCGCATCCGCGGGGTGGTTCACGCCGCGGGGGCGCTCCGCGACGCCACGCTGACGCAGCTCGACGCCGCGGCGTTTACGGCCGTGTGGCGGCCGAAGGTCGTCGGGGGCTGGCTGCTGCACCGCGCGTTCGCCGCCGTCCCGCTCGACTTCATGGTCTTCTTCTCCTCGGCGGCCTCGCTGCTCGGCTCGCCGGGGCAGGCCAACTACGCGGCCGCCAACGCGTTCATGGACGCGCTGGCCTGCGAGCGGCGGGCGCAGGGGCTACCCGCCCTGAGCATCAACTGGGGCGCTTGGTCTGAGGTCGGCCTGGCGGCGACTGAGGAGCGCGGCGGCCGGCTGGCGCGGAGCGGCTTCGGCAGCATCACGCCCCGGCAGGGATTGGAGGCGCTCGAACTGCTCATGGCGCAGGACGCGCCGCAGGCCGGGGTCATCCCCGTCGACTGGGCGCTGTTGCGCCGCAGCCGCCCGGAAGTCGCCGCGCTCCCCCTCTTCGCGCACGTGGCCTTCGCCGGCCTCGGGGCGACGGCCGACGGCGCGGCCCCATCCCCGCCGCCGGGACTCACGCGCGACATCCTCGTCGCGGCGGGGGAGGACGAGCGGCAAGGGCTGCTCGAAGACTACTTCGGCCAACTCGTCTCGCGCATCCTCGGCGTCCGCCGGCAGGCGCTCGACCCGCTGCGCCCGCTCAACACCCTCGGCCTCGATTCGCTGATGGCTATCGAGTTTAAGAACTCGGTCGAGCGCACGCTCGGCCTGTCGCTGCCGATGGTCGCGCTCATGCAGGGGCCGAGCATCCGCGACCTGTCGGCCCTCATGGTCGAACAGCTCGCCGGGCGTGACGAGGGCGAACCGCTTCCCGGCGCCGTCGCCGAGACGGCGGGCGCGATGGAAGAGGGCGGCCTCAGCCACGAGCAGGCCGAAGCGTTACTGGCCGGGATCGACTCGCTCTCGCCCGAACAGGTGAACAGTCTGCTCGCCAGCCTCATGGACTGAGGCGCGGAAGCAGGAAAGCAGGTGAAGTAAATGGCGACCGAAATCGACAACCTCTCGGACGAGGCCAAGCGCGCGCTCCTCGCGCAACTCCTCCGGCAGAAGGCCGGGCAGGCCGAAACGATCTCGCCCCTCTCCTACGGGCAGCGCGCGTGGTGGTTCCTCTACCAGCTCGAACCGCAGAATCCGTCCTACAACATCATGATTCCGGCGCGCATCCTGTCCGAGTTGGACGCCGCCGCGCTCGGTCGTGCCTTCGCCGGGCTGATCAGGCGTCACGCCGTCCTGCGCGCGACCTTCTCCGTCGAGGACGGCTGCCCCGTGCAGAAGGTGACGGCCAACGTGGACGCCCCGCTCAACGTGGTGGATGCTTCCGGGTGGGACGAAGACCGCCTCAAGCGCGCGCTCTCGGAAGAGGCGCACCGCCCCTTCGACCTGGAACGCGGCCCCGTCGTGCGCGCCCACCTGTTCACGCGCTCGGCGCGCGAGCACGTCCTCCTGATGACGGTGCACCACATCGCCTTCGACCTCTGGTCGCTCGTCACCTTCATGCACGAGTTGGGCGGGCTGTACGCGGCGGAGAAGGGCCGCCGCAGCGCCGCGCTCCCGGCGCTCAAGTACCAGTACGCCGACTACGTGCGCTGGCAGGAGCAACTGCTCGCGGGCGCACAGGGCGAACGCCTATGGGGCTACTGGCAGCGGCAGCTCGCGGGCGAACTGCCGGCCGTCAACCTCCCGACCTTCCGGCCGCGCCCGCCCGTCCAGACCTCGTGCGGCGCGGCCGTGCGCTTCACGCTCGACGAGGAGACGACGCGCCGGCTGAAGGAGTTGAGCGCCGGGGCGGGCGCGACGCTCTACATGACGCTGCTGGCGGCGTGGCAGGCGTTACTCCACCGCTACAGCGGGCAGGGCGACATCCTCGTCGGCTCGCTCGCGGCCGGCGGTAGAAACCGCGCCGAGTTCGCCGGGCTCGTCGGCTTCTTCGACAACCAGATCGTCCTGCGCGCAGACCTCTCGCCCAACCCGACCTTCGCCGAGTTTCTGCGCGAGACGCGGCAGACCGTGCTCGACGCGCTGGAGCACCAGCAGTACCCGTTCCCGCTGCTGGTGGAGCGGCTGCAACCGGCGCGCGACGCGAGCCGCGCGCCCATCTTCCAGACCATGTTCATCCTCCAGCGGGCGCAGCGGCCGGAGGAGGCGGACATGCTCGGCTTCGGCCTCGGCGTGACCGGCGCGCGGGTCGAGTTGGGCGAACTGACGCTTGAGGCCGTGGAGTTCGAGCGGCGCGTGGCGGGCGGCCTCGCCGGCCAGTTGGACATGACGCTCGTCGTCGCCGAACTGGGGGGCAGGCTGGAAGGCTCGCTGCAATACAACCCGGACGTGTTCGACAAGGAGCTCGCCGCGCAGATGGCGCGGCACTACGGGACGCTCATCGCCTCCGCGCTGCGCGACCCCGAGGCGCGCGTCGCCGCGCTCCCGCTGCTCGACGCGGCGGACTGGCACCGGCAGGTCGTCGAGTGGAACGACACGGCCGCCGACGTGCCGCGCGACTGCCTGCATCAGCCCTTCGAGCGGCGCGCGGCCGACGCGCCCGAAGCCACGGCCGCCGCCTGCGCCGGCCGGCGTCTCTCCTACGGCGAGCTGAACGCGCGTGCCAACCAGTTGGCCCACCACCTGCGCGAGCGCGGCGTCGGCCCCGGCGCGCGCGTCGGCATCTGCTTCGAGCGCTCGCCGGAGATGCTTGTGGCCGTGCTCGGCGTGCTCAAGGCCGGCGGCGCCTACGTCCCGCTCGATCCGGCCTACCCCAAAGATCGCCTCGCCTTCATGCTCGAAGACGTGCAGGCTCCCGTCCTGCTGACGCAGCAGAAGCTCGTCGCGCTCCTGCCCGAGCACGGGGGGGCGACCGTCTGCCTCGATTCCGGCTGGGACGAGATCGCCGCGCGCCCCGCGCATGACCCGCGGCCGAACACGACGGGGCGCGACCTCGCCTACATCATCTACACGTCCGGCTCGACGGGGAGGCCGAAGGGCGTGATGATCGACCACCGCGGGGCGGCCAACACCATCGCCGACATGAACGCGCGCTACGCGGTCGGCGCGGGCGACCGCGTGCTCGCCCTCTCCTCGTTGAGCTTCGACCTTTCGGTTTATGACATGCTCGGCACGCTGGCGGCCGGCGCGACCATCGTCGTGCCCGACCCCTCGCCCGCCCCCGACCCGTCACACTGGCTTGAGCTGATCGAACGCGAGCAGGTCACGGTCTGGAACTCCGCGCCCGCCCTGATGGAGATGTTTATCCGCTACGTCTCCGACAACGACCTGACGCTGCCCGACGCGCTCCGGCTCGTGCTCATGAGCGGCGACTGGATTCCCGTCACGCTGCCCGACCAGATTCGCGCGCGCGCGCGCCGCGCCGAGGTGCACAGCCTCGGCGGCGCCACCGAGGCGTCTATCTGGTCGAACACGTACCCAATCGGCGAGGTCAATCCGCACTGGCGGAGCATCCCGTACGGCCGCCCGATGGTGAACCAGCGGTTCCACGTCCTCGACGCTTCCTTAAGCCCCGTACCGGTCGGCGTCGTCGGCGAACTCTACATCGGCGGCGTGGGCGTCGCGCTCGGCTACCACCGCCGGCCCGCACTCACGGCCGAACGCTTCATCCCCGACCCGTTCTCCGCCGAGCCGTCCATGCGGCTCTACCGCACGGGCGACCTCGGGCGCTACCTGCCGGACGGCAACATCGAGTTCCTCGGGCGCATCGACGGTCAGGTCAAGGTGCGCGGCTTCCGCGTCGAATTGGGCGAGATCGAGGCGGCGCTGACACAGCACCCCGCCGTCAGGGAGAACGTCGTCGTGACGCGGCCGACCCCTTCGGGCGAGAAGCAGCTCGTCGCCTACGTCGTCCCGCGTCAGGAGGCCGAAGCGGATGCGCCCGCCGCCTTCGACGAGCAGCACTGGCAGGCGCTCTCCGACGCCGCCGGGCGGCAGGCCGAACTCCCCACCGTCACGCTTCCCGACGCGGCCTACCCGGCGCTGACCGGCGGCCTCACGCGCCTCGCCGTCGTCTACCTCGGCGAGGCGTTGACGAAGCTCGGCCTCTTCACGCGCGCGGGCGAGTCGCACACGGCCGGCGAGATCATCGAGCGGTGCGGCGTCATCCCCCGCTACACGAAGACCATCGGGCGCTGGCTGGAATTTCTGGCCGGGGCCGGCCGGCTCGCACGAAGCGGCGAGACGTTCAACAGTCCCGGCCCGCTCACGACCGAGCCGGCCGCGCCGCTCTGGGCCGAGGTCAAGGCACAGCTCGCCGGCACGCAGGTCACGGAGTCTTTCGGCTACTTCCAGGCTTGCGGCGAGAACTTGGCCGAGGTGCTCACCGGGCGAGTCCACCCGGCGCAGCTCCTCTTCCGCGAGGGCGAGTCGCAGGTCGCCGAGAGCTTCTACGAGGAGGGCTTCCGCTACTGCAACGCCATCGCGCGCGAGGTCGTCCGCTCGCTCGCCCGGCGACCGCCGCGCGGGCGGGCGCTGCGCGTCCTCGAAATCGGGGCCGGCGTCGGCTCGACGACCGCGTGGCTGCTCCCCGAGCTGCCGCCGGCCGAGACCGAATACCACTACACCGACGTCTCACGCTACTTCCTCGAAGTCGGCAAGAAGAACTTCGGCCACCACCCGTTCATGAGCTACGACCTGCTCGACATCGAGCGCGACCCGGAGGCGCAGGGCTATGAGCCGTGCTCCTTCGACCTCGTCGTGGCGTCGAGCGTCCTGCACGCCACGCGCGACGTGCGCGAGACGCTGCGTCACGCTCGCTCGCTGCTCGCGCCGCGCGGGCTGCTGCTGCTCGTCGAGGAGACGCGCTTTTTCGACTGGTTCAACGTCGTCGGCATTCAGGAGGGCTTCGACCGCTTCGAGGACACGGGGCTGCGGCCGTCGCACCCGTTCCTCTCGGCCGAACAGTGGCGCGCGGAGCTTCAGGCGCAGGGCTTCGACCGCGCCGCATCCTTCGGCCGCGACCGCTTCACCGCCGAACTGCTCGGCATCGACGTGGTCGTCGCGCAGGCGTCGTCGGCCGTTGCGGCGACGGCGCGCATCGACAAGGAGTCGCTGCGCGTCTTCCTGCGCGAGCGGCTGCCCGAGTTCATGATCCCGGCAGCCTTCGTCACGCTCGGCGCGCTGCCGCTGACGCCAAACGGCAAGGTGGCTCGCAACGCGCTCCCGGCCCCCGACCCTACGCAATCGGACGACGGCCGCGTGCGCGTCGCGCCGCGCACGCCGGCCGAAGAGGTGCTCGCCGGGCTTTGGGCGCAACTGCTCAACGTCGAGCGAGTCGGCGTCGAAGACAACTTCTTCGAGCTGGGCGGCGACTCTCTGCTGGCGACGCAGCTCGTCACGCGGCTGCGCAACGTCTTCGAGGTCGAACTGCCGCTGCGCTGCGTCTTCGAGTCGCCGACGGTCGCGGGACTGGCCGAGCAGGTCGAGCGTCACGCGCGCGACGGGCGCTCGGCGCCCGCCGAGCCTCTCGCCCGCGCGCCGCGCGACCAGAGCCTCCCGCTCTCCTTCGCGCAGCAACGGCTCTGGCTCTTAGACCAACTCTTCCCCGGCCACGCCTTCTACAACGCGACGACGGCCGTGCGCCTCCGCGGCGACCTCGACCGTGGGGCGTTGGAGCAAAGCATCGCGGAGATCGTCCGCCGGCACGAGTCGCTGCGCACCGCCTTCGTTAAGGTGGATGGGCAGCCCGTGCAAGTCATCGCCGAGGAGGCGTCCGTTCCGACCACTTTCGTCGATCTCGCGGGGCTCGACGCCGAGGAGCGTGACGCGTGCCTGAATCGCCTCGCCACGGAGGAGGCGCGCCGCCCGTTCGACCTCGCGAGCGTCCCGCTCATGCGCGTGACGCTCGTCCGCCTCGACGACGAGGAGCACGCCCTGCTGCTCGCCTTCCACCACATCGTTTACGACGGCTGGTCGTTCGGCGTCGTCATGCGCGAGCTGTCGGCGCTCTACGAGGCGTTCATCAAGGGCGCGCCTTCGCCGCTCGCGGAGTTGCCCGTCCAATACGCCGACTACGCCGTCTGGCAGCGCCGGCGACTGACGGGCGAGCGGCTGGCGGAGCACCTTGACTACTGGGAGAAGCAACTCGCCGGCAGCGCCGTGTTGGAGTTGCCGACCGACCGGCCGCGCCCCGAAGCGCAGACCCTAGCGGGCGCGCGGCAGACGTTCTTCCTCCCGGCCGAGATGGTCGCGGCGCTCAAGGCGCTCAGCCGCGGCCGCGACGTGACGTTCTTCATGACGCTGCTCGCGGCGCTTCAACTCCAACTCTCCCGCTACACCGGCGCGGAGGACGTGGTCGTCGGCTCGCCGGTCGCCAACCGCACGCACGCCGAGGTTGACGGCCTTATCGGCTTCTTCCTCAATGCGCTGCCGATGCGCACCGACCTCTCAGGCGACCCGCCTTTCGTCGAACTGCTCGGGCGCGTGCGCAAGACGGCGCTCGACGCCTACGCGCACCAAGACCTGCCTTTCGAGAAGCTGGTCGAGGAGTTGCGCCCCGAGCGGAAGGCCACACACACGCCGCTCTTCCGCGTCTGGTTCGCGCTCCAGAACGCGCCGATGCCCTCGATGCGGCTGCCCGGCCTTGAGTTGAGCATGATGCACGTGGACGACCAGACCTCGAAGTTCGACCTCGTGCTGACGATGTTCGAGACCGAGCGGGGCATGGCTACCACGTGGATTTACAACACAGACCTCTTCGACGACACGACCGTCGCGCGCTTCGCTCGCCACTTCGAGAGGCTGCTCGCCGGCATCGCGGCGAACCCGGACGCCCGTCTGAGTGAGTTGGACATGCTCACCGACGAGGAGCGGCGGCGGCAGGCGGCGGAAGCGGCGAGGCGGCAGGAGTCGAACCTCCAGCGGCTGATGGGCAGCCGCCGCCGGGCCGTCAATCTCGGTCAGGTTAATCCGATTAAGGCCGAACACCTCGGCCCCGGCGAGTCGCTGCCGCTGGTCATCCGCCCGGCGGTCGACGGCGTCGATCTGGTCGGCTGGGCGCGCGGCGCGCGCGACTACATCCAGTCGGAGTTGCTCAGGCACGGTGCACTCCTCTTTCGCGGGTTCACGCCCCACTCGCTCGCGGCCTTCGGCGAGTTCGCGCGCGCCGTCTGCACACAGCTCTTCATCGACTACGGCGACCTGCCGCGCGCCGACCTCGGCCAGAAGGTTTACACCTCGACGCCCTACCCGGCCGACCGCATGATCCTCTACCACCACGAGAGTTCGCACATGCACCGCTGGCCGATGAAGATCATGTTCTACTGCGACACCCCCGCGCGCGGGGGCGGCGAGACGCCCGTCGTGGACTGCCGCAAGATGCACAGCCTGCTCCCCGAAAGCCTGCGGCGGCGCTTCGAGGAGCGGCAACTCCTCTACGTCCGCAACTACAGGGAGGAGCTTGATGTCAGTTGGCAGGAGTTCTTCCGCACCACGGAGAGGGCCGAGGTCGAGCGCCGCTGCCGCGAGTCCGGCGAGGAGTTCGAGTGGCTCAAAGGCGGGAGCCTCCGCACGCGCAAGGTGCGGCCCGCCGTCCTCAAACACCCCTCGACGGGTGAGGCCGTCTTCTTCAACCAGATGCTCGCGCACCACGTCTCCTGTCTTGAGCCTGAGATTCGCCAATCCCTCCTTGCCCTGTTCGGCGAGGAGGGACTGCCGCGCAACGTCTATTACGGCGACGGCGAGCCAATCGAAGACTCGGTCGTCGCCGAGATCGTTGAGCTGTATCGGCAGGTCGCGACCGTCTTCCCGTGGCAGGAGGGCGACATCCTGCTGGCCGACAACATGCTGGCGGGCCACGCGCGCAACCCGTTCGTCGGGCCGCGCAAGATCATGGTGGCGATGGGGGAGATGGCCTCCCTCGCAGACTTCGGCGCGTGAGCGCGGGAGTGGCGGCCAAGCCTGCTGCCGAGGAGTTGAGAAAGATGAAGCAGCATTATTACGTCGGCGACATCGGCAACACCGTCACCCCCGGCCCCGTCGCCGCGGTCGAGGTGTCACGCGGGGCGGGGCGGCGTCATTACAAGCTTCGCTGTCAGGCGTGCGGGGAGACGTACGAGGACGACGGGCGGCGGCTCGACTGCGCGGGCGCGCACGCTCCCGCGTTGCTCACGGCCGACTACGACGGCCGCGAGTTCGAGCCCGACGCGGGCGCCGAGGGCATCTTCCGCTACCGGCGTTGGCTGCCCGCACTCGGCGCCGTCCGCGGGTCGGCGCTCCCCGCCGTCTATCACAGCGAGCGCCTCTCAAGGCTGACGCGGCTGCCCAACCTCTACGTTGCCTTCAACGGCTACTGGCCCGAGAAGGGGGCGCGCCTCGAAACCGCCACTTTCAAAGACCTCGAAGCCTACACGGCGCTGGCCCGCCTGCCGCAGACAGACGACGTGCTGATCGTCTCCTCGGCGGGCAACACGGCCGCCGCCTTCGCGCGCGCATGCTCGCTCAACAACCGCCGCTGCCTGATCGTCGTCCCTGAGTGTGGCTTGGAGCGGATGCAGTTCACGGAGCCGGTCGCCCCCTGCGTCAAGATCGTCTCGCTCGTCGGGTTCGCTGACTACTTCGACGCCATCTCGCTGGCGAACCGCGTCGCGCGGGTGGCGGGCTTCCTCTCCGAGGGCGGGGTGAAGAACGTCGCGCGGCGCGACGGGCTAGGGCTGACGATGCTCGTCGCGGCCGAGGCGTTGGGTCGTCTGCCCGACTACTACTTTCAGGCCGTCGGGAGCGGGGCCGGGGGCATCGCGGTCAACGAGGCCGCGCGGCGGCTCGTCGCCGACGGCCGGTTCGGCGACGCCCTCCCGCGTCTGATGCTCAGCCAGAATCTCCCCTTCGCGCCGATCTACCTCTCGTGGAAGTCGGGCCGGCGCGACCTGATCCCGGCCGAGCCGGAGGAAGGCAAGCGGCAGATTCTCCAGATCGCGGCGTACGTCCTCTCGAACCGCCAGCCGCCCTACGCCACGCGCGGCGGCGTTTACGACGTGCTCACCGAGACCGGGGGCGACATGCTCGCGGCCGACAACTCGGAGACCCTCTCCGCCTCGCGCCTGTTCGCGGAGGCCGAGGGCGTCGAGATCGACCCCGCGGCCGGTGTCGCCTTCGCTTCACTGCTCAAGGAGGCGAACTGCGGCCGCATCCCTCGTGACGCGTACGTCCTGCTCAACGTCACCGGCGGGGGGTGGGGGGCGCGCGCGGCCGGGAAGAATTTCTGCCCGGCGCGGCCCGACCTTCAGGTCAATGAGAGCGAGGTCCACTCCGAACAGGTCGTCGAAAAGATCGTCGCCCTCTTCGCGTAAGACCGAACCGACCTCGACGCCCGCCGACGCAACCCGCCCCGGCGCGCAACTCGATGCCGAAGTCATAAAGGCGACGCCCGCAAGAGCGTCGCCTTTAGTTATGGTATGAGGGTGGCGCGCGGGAAGCTTACGAAGCGGCGTCTAAGACTTCTGCGTCGCCGCTCGCAAATTCCTCGACCTCCGCGTCAACGCCCGCTAACTCCTCCCCATCGTCTTCCCCGCTGATCGCCAGCAACGCCTCGGCCAGCTTGGCGACCGTCGGCGAATCGAACAAGGTTCGCAGCGGTACGTCACACTCAAGCAGTTCCCTGCACCTTGAGACGACCTGGGTGGCTAAGAGCGAATGGCCGCCCAGCTCGAAGAAATTGTCGCGGACGCCGACCCGCTCGACGCCCAGCACCTCCTCCCAGATCGAGCACAGCAACTCCTCGACGGGCGTCCGCGGCGCCTCGTAAGCCGCCCGCTCCACCGCCGACTCCACCTCCAGCGCCGCCAGCGCGCGGCGGTCAACCTTGCCGTTGGCCGTCAGCGGCAGCGACTCCAACTCCGCGAAGGCCGCCGGCACCATGTAGCCCGGCAGCCGCCGCTCGACGTGCGCCCGCAGTTCCTGAGCAGCAGTCGCCTTCGAGCCTTCGCCCGCCGTGTAGTAGCAGACCAGCCGCAGGCCGCCCTGCCCCTCGGCCGCCACCACTACGGCCGCCTCGTCCACCGCGGGGTGGCTCGCCACGGCCGCCTCCACCTCGCCCAGCTCGATGCGGAACCCGCGTATCTTCACCTGATAGTCCGCGCGGCCCAGCAGGTCGATGTCGCCGTTCGTCAGCCGGCGCGTGAGGTCGCCCGTGCGGTAGAGTCGTCCGCCCGGTTCGTCGGCGAACGGGTCGGGGATGAAGCGTTCGGCCGTGAGTGCGGGCCGGCGGTGGTAGCCGCGCGCCAACCCCTCGCCCGCAAGATAAAGCTCGCCCGCCACGCCCACCGGCGTCGGCCGCAGTCTCGCGTCGAGGATGTAGGCCCGCGTATCGGGAAGCGGCCGACCGATGACCGGCGCGCGCGCGTCATCGTTGCCCACGGCGGCCCACGTCGAGTAGGTCGTATCCTCCGTCGGCCCGTAGAGGTTGTAGAGGTGCGTGACGCCCGGCTCGGCCCAGACCCGCTGCGCCAGCGGCAGCGGCAGCGGCTCGCCCGCGAGGTTCACAACCCGCACGCCCTCGGGCAGCGATCCCGCGCGCAGCAGCTCGGCCATGACCGAGGGCACGGTGTTGACGAGCGTCACATCAGCCGCCGCCGGGAGCGCGGGCAGCGCAAGTGCGTTTTCGGCGAGGATGACCGAGCCTCCGCAGCACAGCGTGGCGAACAGCTCGAACACCGAGAGGTCGAAGCAAACGGAAGTTGAGGCCAACACCCCCGCAAGCTGCTCGGGCGTGAAGAGTCTCCGCGTCCACTCGATGAGGATGGCGGCGCTGCCGTGGGTGATGGCGACGCCCTTCGGCCTCCCCGTCGAGCCGGACGTGTAGATGATGTAGGCGACGTTCTCGGCCAACGCCTCGCGTGCGTCGCCGCCCGCCCTCGCTTCGACTTCGAGCGCGTCGCCGCCGCCGTCGAGCGAGAGCACGGCGCACTCGCACTCCGGCAACGACGCGCGGACAGACTCCTGCGTGAGGACGAGCGAAAGCCCCGCGTCTTTTATCATGAAGGAGAGGCGCTCCCGCGGGTAGGTGTGATCGAGCGGCACGTAGGCACCGCCCGCCTTGAGCGTCCCCAGCAGCGCGACGACCATCTCCGTCGAGCGGGCCGTGAAGATGCCGACGCGCGACTCCGGCCCGACGCCGAGAGCGCGCAGGCGGCCCGCCAACGTCTCGGCACGCGTGTCTAACTCCGCGTAGCTGATGCGCGCCGCGCCGTCTATCAGCGCCACCGCCTCGGGGGTCGCCTCGGCCTGAGCCGCGAACAGCTTCGGGATGGTTTGGCCGCGCTCGAAGCCGGAGTCCGTCGCGTTCCACTCGGTCTCTTGCCGGCGCTCCTCCTCGCCCAGCAGCGGCACGGCCGAGACCGGCTCCGAGGGCCGCGCCGCCGCGCCCGCCAGCAGCGCCACGTAGTGCGCGGCCATCCGCTCGGCTGTCGCCGTCTCGAACAATCCCGTGTTGTAGGAGAGCGCCCCGCCGACGCGGCCTCCCGCCACCTCGCCCAGCCCGAGCGTTAGGTCGAACTTCTCCGACTGAGAATCGCCGGCCGCAAACTCTCCGACTGAGACCTTGCCCAGCTTCATCCGCTCGCGCCGCACGTTCTGGAAGATGAACATCACTTGGAAGAGTGGCTGGTGCGCGAGGCTGCGCTCCGGCGACAACTTCTCGACGAGCCGCTCGAACGGAAGCTCCTGATGTGCGTACGCCCCGAGCGTCGTCTCCCTCACCCGCCCGAGTAGCTCTTCGAACGAAGGGTCACCCGACAGGTCAGTCCGCAGGGCCAACGTATTGACGAAGAACCCGATGAGCCCTTCCGTCTCGCGCTGCGTGCGCCCGGC
>JBEVJD010000305.1:0-2550 GCA_040510435.1 Pyrinomonadaceae bacterium
GTGCTGCCCCTGCTTTGGAGACTGCGCCGCTGGCGCCCGTACGAGCGCCACGGACAGTTCTACATCTCCCTGCTCGTCGTCCTCGCGGGCTCTTACTGGCTCCTCCAACGCCTTTTCTTCTGAGCCCGCGGCGCCCCCTCACACAACCAACGGGACGCCTCCGCATCAAAGATGTACCCTTCGAGTGTTGTTTGCCCGTAAATCGCAGCCGATTTTATTGGTCAGACTAACTTAGTTTTCCCGGTTCTGGGAAAACCGATTAACATAGCAATTCTTACATTGACTCTGTCAGAATTCCTGTGATATAAACCGCCTCGCCCTCAAAATGGTTTTACCAATCCGTTAAAACCATACTGCACAACCAACTGCTCGGTTCCAGGTTAAGAGAGAGAATCAAGGATGAAACTGAAGGCGAACCTGAAGGTGATGCTCGTCGTCGGGCTGCTGCTCGTCTGCGCGCACAACGCGCGCGCACAGTACTTGATGGAGAAGCTCGGGCGCGGCGTCGTCGCCGTGCGCCAGAGCGCCACGGAGGTCTACGTCGGCTGGCGCCTGCTCGGCACCGAATACCCTTCCGACATCGGCTTCAACCTCTATCGCACGGCCGGCACGGGGCAGCCCGTCAAGCTCAACGCCGCCCCGATTACGCAGACCACAGACTTCGCCGACGCGCCCCCGGACTTTTCGCAGAAGCTCACCTACACCGTGCGCGCCGTCGTCAACGGCACCGAGCAGACGGCCGACGCGGGCTCCTACACGCTGCCGGCCGACGCGCCCGTCCGCCAGTACCTCTCCGTCCCGCTGCAAATCCCGCTGCCGTTCACGACGCCCGACGGCGCGAGCCACACCTACAACGCCAACGACGGCACGGCCGCAGACCTCGACGGCGACGGCGAGTACGAGATCATCCTCAAATGGGATCCGTCTAACTCGGGTCTCGCCGACACGAACACGACGGGTTGGAGCAGCCCGACCATCGTCGACGCCTACAAGCTGAACGGCACGCGCCTGTGGCGCATCAACCTCGGCATCAACGTCCGCTCGGGCAGCCACTACACGCAACTGCTCGCTTACGACTTCGACGGCGACGGCAAGGCCGAGCTTGCTTTGAAGACCGCCGACGGGACGGTTGACGGGCTGGGTCACGTCATCGGCGACCCGAACGCGGACTGGCGCGCTCCTCTGGGCGACCCGAACTGGGGCCGCATCCTGACCGGCCCCGAATATCTGACCATCTTCAACGGCCTGACCGGCGCCGCGATGGATACGGTGACTTTCATCCCCGGCCGCGACCCGCTCAACGGGTGGGGCGGCGTCGGCGGCAACGGCGGCAACGACAGCATCGGCACGCGCGCCGACCGTCCGGGCATCGCCGTCGCCTACCTCGACGGCAAGCGCCCGAGCCTCGTCTTCCTGCGCGGCATGTACGGCCGCTCGGTGCTCGCCGCGTGGGACTGGCGCGACGGCAATCTCACCTCGCGCTGGGTCTTCGACTCGGCGCTCGCGCCGTGGCGCAACCATCCGGTGACGTTCCCCTACACGACCAACGTCAACAACCTCTCGACCTTCAGCGGTCAAGGCAACCACCAGCTCACGGTGGGCGACTTCGATGGCGACGGGCGCGACGAGGTCAACATCGGCTCGATGGCGGTTAACGACGACGGCCTCGGCCTCTTCTCCACGGGACTGCGCCACGGCGACGCGCTCGACGCGGGCGACCTCATCCCCTCGCGCCCCGGGCTCGAAGTCTTCGGCGTCCACGAGAACGAGAACGCGACCGCGCTGTGGCTCGGGCCCGGCGCGGCGATGTACGACGCGAAGACCGGCGAGATGATCTGGACGACCGCGCTCGGCGTGGACATTGGGCGCGGACGCGCCGAAGACATCGACCCCAACTACCCGGGCGTCGAGGCTTGGGGCGCGCCCGGCGGTCTGCGCCGCGGCGACACCGGCGAGGTTATCAGCGCCGTCGCGCCGCCGAGCGTCAACAACGTCGTCTGGTGGGACGCCGACCTGACGCGCGAATTGGAAGACAGCAACATCATCACCAAGTGGGAACCGGCGACGCAGACCGCCATCACCTTGTTGACGGCGACCGGCAGCTCTTCGAACAACGGTACGAAGTCGAACCCCGTTCTGTCGGGCGACATCCTCGGCGACTGGCGCGAGGAGGTCATCTGGCGCGCGTCTAACAACTCGGAGCTGCGCATCTACACGACGACCATCCCGGCCGCCAACCGCATCTACACGCTAATGCACGACCCGCAGTACCGCGAGGCCATCGCGTGGCAGAACAACTGTTACAACCAGCCGCCGCACCCGAGCTTCTTCCTCGGCCACGGGATGAGCGAGCCGCCCACGCCCAACATCGTCACCTCGCTCGGGCCGCGCAGGCCGACCATTAACGCCGTCTCCGCCGACACCGGCGCTTCTTCAAATGACCGCATCACTAACGACACGACGCTGACGCTGAGCGGCACGGCCGACGCGGGCAGCAACGTGACCGTCGCAGTTGTCGGCGGCGGCGTGCTCGGCACGACTGTCACCGAC
>JBEVJD010000306.1:0-3411 GCA_040510435.1 Pyrinomonadaceae bacterium
TGGAACTTCCAGTCGCTCTGGCGCACGGAGGCGATGAAGGCGCGGCGCAAGGAGGCGGCCGACGGCTGCTTCTGCACGCACGAGTCGAACAGCTACTACCCGAGCTTGCCGTTCAACCCGAAGCACCTCATCCAGATCAAGCGCCTTGAGCGCGAGATGAAGAAGGCGAGCCGGAAACTCGCACAGCAGGAAGAGACGACCGACGGCGTGGTGGTCAAAGCTTGAAGCCGTCTTCGTTCGAACGACCCGAGATGTCCGGCACGCGCTTACCGAAGATACTCATCATCTCGTCCGACACCGGCGGCGGTCACAAGTCCGCCGCGGCGGCCATCGTCGCGGGCGTGCAGAAGTTCTGGGGCGGCGACTCCTACGCCGTGCGCGTCGTGAAGGCGGTCGAAGAGTCGCACCGCCTCTCGGCGAAGCTCGTCGGGGTCTACAACTGGGTGCTCCGCAACCGGCAGCACTGGATGAAGTACCTCTACTGGTGCGTCAACCGCTTCCGCCCCGAGACGCGCGAGTTCTTCCACCGTCGCAGTATCGGGTTCGTCCGCGACCTCTTCGAGCGCTGGTGCCCGCACGTCGTCGTCAGCGTCCACCCGCTCACGCAGCACATCTTCGCGCGCGTCCTCAAGGAACTCGGGCTCGCGGACAAGGTGCCGCTCGTCACCGTCGTCACAGACCCCTGCTACGGCTTCTGGAAGGGCTGGGCGTGCGACGACGTGACCCTCTACCTCGTCGCCAGCGACGAGGCCAAGCAGCAACTCATCGACTACGGCATCCGCCCCGAGCGCATCAAGGTCTCCGGGATGCCTGTCCATCCGAAGTTCGAGCTGCCGGACGAGCGCTCGGCGCAAGCCGCGCGCCGCGAGCTGGGGCTCGACCCGCAGAAGTTCACCGTCTTCGTCAACGCGGGCTGGGTCGGCGGCGGCAATATCCCGCAGATATTCAGGGAGCTGGTGCGCGGCGAACTCGACGTGCAGGCCATCTTCCTCGCCGGCCGCAACGAGGAACTGCGCAACGAGGCCGAGTCGATTGCCGCCGGTGCCAAGTTCCCCGTCAAGGTCATCGGCTACTCCGAGCAGGTCGAGCAGTTGATGCAGGCCGCCAACGTGATGGTCTCGAAGCTCGGCGGCCTGACCACCTTCGAGGCGCTCGCCTGCCGCGTGCCCATCATCGCCGACACGACCACGCCGCCGATGCCGCAGGAGTCGGGCGCGGCGACGATGCTCGCGCGGCGCGGCGCGGGCGTGCTGCTCAAGCGCGCCGCCGACATCGTGCCCGAGGTGCGCCGGATGGTCGAAGACTCGCGCTACTACTCCAACCTGCGCGCCGCCACCGCCGGACTCGCGTTCCCCGACGCCACCCGCCGCATCGTTGAAGAGATCACGGCGCTCATCCCCGCGCCGCTCGCCGCCGAAGAGGAGCCCGCGCACCTGGAGACCCGCCCGGCCTGAAGGGGCGGCGAAGTTGACGCGCCCTCCGCCTTTAAGCTTTAATCGAACACGTTCTATTCATCAGCAAAACGCGCACGCCGAACCTTCGAGGGTACGCGCGAGTGTGCGTCGAATTGGAGTCTGTCGCATTGAGTCTTCTTCTGGAAGGGAAGCGTGCGTTCGTGACGGGCGGGACGCGGGGCCTCGGCGCCGCCATCTGCGAGGTTTTCGCTCGCGAGGGCGCCGACGTGGCCTTCAACTACCACTCGCGCGATGACCTGGCCGAAGAGACGAAGGCCAAGATCGAGGCGCACGGGCGGCGAGCCCAAGCCTTCAAAATCTCCGTCACCGACCGCGTCGCGCTGAAGCACATGACGAGGGAGCTGGTGAAGGAGTGGGGCGGGCTCGACATCCTCGTCAACAACGCCGCCATCAACCGCGGCGACAACTTCGCGACCACCACCGACCGCGCGTGGGACTTGGTCATTGACACCAACGTCAACAGCCTCTTCGCCGTCACCAAGCCGATTTACAAGCAGATGATTCGGCAGCGGAAGGGCTACATCCTCAACATCACCTCCATCGGCGCCATCCGCGCGCTCCCCACGGCCGTCCACTACGCGACCTCCAAGGCCGCCGTCATCGGCTTCACAAAGTGCCTGTCGCGCGAGGCCGCGACCTTCGGCGTCACCGTCAACGCCATTGCCGCAGGCATCTTCGACACCGAACTCGCGCACGAGCTGCCCGACCGTCTCATCCAGATGCACCAGTTCTGGGCCGCCGCCGGTCGCATGGGCCGCCCCGCCGAACTGGCCGAAATCGCCGCCTTCATGGTCAGCGAACGCAACAGCTTCATGAACGGCGAAGTCATCATCGTGGACGGCGGGGCCGTGACGTGAGCAGCAGGCCGATGGCCGATGGCAGTAGGCAGTTTGCAGAAAGCTAAAGCGGTCAAAAGAAATGGAGGCGGCGAGTTACGAATCTCGCCGCCTCCATTTCTTTCAGTCCGTTTCTTGTCTTAACCGCCTGCTGCCATCCGCCTGACTTATCGAAGGTTTCTTCGTTAATGCAGGCTCAAGTTGAAAATGAATGTCAATGCCAACTCCTTTGTTTGCAACAAATACGTTGACATGACGGGTCAGCGTGGCTATTATCGTCTCGTTCCCTGAAAGACCTGAACAGGCGCCCTAAACTTCTGAGGAGACGACGATGGCGAATGCGGAGTTGATCGAGAATCTTAATCGCGCGCTCGGATTTGAGCTGGCCGGCGTGATCCAGTATATGCACCACAGCTTTCTCGTGACCGGGCCGGAGCGCGAGGTCTTCCGCGGCTTCTTCCGCGACCTGAGCGAGGAGGCGCGTGACCACGCCGAGACGCTGGGCGACAAGATCGTGGCGCTCGGCGGCGTGCCGACCGTGGAGCCGGGCGAGATTCGGCAGTCCACCGACCTCGGCGAGATGCTGCGCCAGGACTTGGAGCTTGAGCGCGCGGCGATGGACGCGTACATGGCCTCCTGGCGCTCCTGCACCGAGGCGGAACTCGCCACGAAGTTCCTTCTCGAAGAGCGCATCGCGTCGGAGCAGAAGCACATCGAGGAGTTCGAGAAGCTGACCAGCGAGCGCAAGACCAACCTCACGCGCGAGAGAATCACGCTGCGGCAGGTCGGTTAGAAGAGCTTTGCGTGTAATGAAAAGGCGGCCGGCGCGTTTTTGTAACGCGCCGGCCGCCTTTCGCGTGCGGTCAGAAAATTACGAGATGGAAGGGAACTGTATGACTTGCGCGGGTGCCGCCGGATCACCGGCCTCGGCGCGCTGACGCCTGTTGCGGTGGCGCGCGGCCGTGAGCGCACGGTGAAGCTCGTCGAGTTGGTCAGCGCCGACGCGTATGGTCTTCTGGCAACACCAGCCGAGACCTTCAGTCCAAGTCATGTACTTGAGGGCGACGCACTCGCCGCCGCTCTCCAACTGCTCGAACGTG
>JBEVJD010000307.1:0-42400 GCA_040510435.1 Pyrinomonadaceae bacterium
TCCGCGCTAGAAGAGTTCGAATTTGATGGTGAGGTATTTCTTGGGGTTTTGGCGGAAGTCGTAGATGAGTTTGACGGTCTCGGCGGAGAGTTGGTTGGCGTTGTTGTAGAGCTGGTCGTCGGTGAGGAGTTTGCCGGCGGTGCCTTCGCCGCGCTGGACGCCGGCGACGACGTTGTCGATGCGCTCGGCGGCGGTGTTGAAGCGGGCGATGGCGGCGCGGGCGTCGTTGTAGATGGCCTCGTCGGTGAGGAGCTTGCCGGCCGTGCCGCGCCCCGCGCGGAGGTCGTTGACGATGAGGTCGATGTTATCGACCGAGCGGTTGAGGCGGGCGATGGCCCCGCGGGCGTCGTTGTAGATGGCGTCGTCGGTGAGGAGCTTGCCGGCCGTGCCGCGCCCCTGCCGGAGGCCGTCGGCGATCTCCTGGAGCGAGCGGGTGACCTCGTCCAGGTTGTTGTAGAGCGCGGGGTCGTTGACGAAGCGGCCGGCCGAGCCCTGGCCGGACTGAATCTGGCGGACGAGTTCGTTCACGTCGCGCATGGTCGAGTTGAGGTTGTTGTAGAACGCCTCGTTGTTGACGAACTGGCCGATGGTGCCCTGGCCCTGGTTGATCTTCGACGAAATCTCCGTGAACTGCCGCGAGAGGTCGTTGAGCTGATCCATGAGGCGGGTGCCCGACTGCGTGAGCGCCTGCACGGTGCCGCCCTCGTCGCCGGGCGGGATGAGGTCGCCGTCGCGGATCGGGTCGGCGGCGGCGCCGCCCGGGGTGAGGTTGATGACCTTCTCGGCGCCGAGGATGGAGGGCGAGGAGAGGAGCGCGGCCGAGTCCTTGCGGATGAGGTCGGTGGCGGGGCGGCCGTCGATCTCGCTGTCGATGGAGAAGCGCGCCTCGACCTTCTCCTGCGGGTTCTGTGACGGCGGCAGCAACTCCACGTCGTCGACCTTGCCGATGCGGACGCCCGCGAGGCGCACCTCGGAGCCGCGGCGCAGGCCGTCGCCGCTCGAGAAGCGCGCGCGCAGCCGAATCTTGCGCGAGAACGGCGAGATGTCGCCGGACGCGTTCAGGATGAGGAAGATCAGGACGCCGATGGCGACGACGACCAACAGTCCCACCCTCACCTCGCGGATGCCGACGCGCTTCTTGACTGGAGGCATATTCAGTTAGTGATGAGTGACGAGTGATGAGTGATAAGAGAAGGCAAGCGTAGTCCTTCCTTCTTATCACTCATCACCTGTCACTCATCACTCTCCTTTCAGTGTCCGCGGATGAACCGCTGGATGTAGGGGTCTTCGTTGCGGTGGAGCGCCTCGTCGGTGCCTTCGAAGATGATCTTGCCGCCGCGCAGCATCAAGACCTTCGTGTTGGTCAGGCACAGGCGTTGCCCCTCCTGCTCGAAGACGATCTCGCCGTCGTCGTTGACCACGGCGTACTCGCTCGTCAGGTACTTGACGTTGTTCATCTCGTGTGTGACGAAGATGGAGGAAACGTCTTCGAGGTCGCGCAGCTTGATGGCCAGCTCGCAGATGGTGCGCGCCGTCGGCGGGTCGAGCCCCGCCGTGGGCTCGTCGAACATGACGATCTTCGGGCCGCCCACGAGCGCGCGCGCGATGCCGACCCGCCGCCGCATGCCGCCCGACAGCTCAATCGGCATCTTGTCGATGGCGTCTTCGAGGTCGACGAAGCGGAGCATCCGGCGCACCTCCTGCTCGACCTCTTCCTCGAGCACGCCCTGCTCGTGCAGGCGGTAGGCGACGTTGTCGTAGACCGACAGCGAGTCGAAGAGCGCGCCCTCCTGGAAGACCATCCCCATCTTCTTGCGCACCGACATCATCTGCGCCTCGGTGTAGTCGGTGATGTCCTCGCCGTCCACGAAGATCCGCCCGGAGTCGGGCTTGAGGAGCCCGAGGATGAGCTTGATGGTCGTGGACTTGCCGCCGCCCGAGCCACCGAGGATGATTTTCGTCTCGCCCTTACGCACCTTGAAGCTGAGGGTGTCGAGGATGACCTTGTCGTCGAACGAGAGCGTCACGTCCTGGAACTCGATGGCGGGCGTGATGCGGTCGCGGTCGTCCACCTCGGCGAAGGTGCTTTCGGCCGCGGCGCTGCTGATGGCGCCGTGCTCCTCGCCGGCCCGCTCCCGCTCCTCAACGTCCGCTGAAGACATAAAGTTACCCGCCCGCGCTCACCCGGTCGGCAGGCCGAAGATGAGTTGGAGCCCGCGCGTGATGAAGTAGTCGGCGACGATAATCAAGATCGAGGTCGCGACCACGGCCGAGGTCGTCGATTGGCCGACCCCCACGGTGCCGCCCTCCGTGTTCAGACCCTTGTGGCACGCGACCGTCCCGATGATGAGCGCGAAGGCCGAGGTCTTGACGAAGCCGCCGACGATGTCGTCGGTCGAGAGCCCGTCCCAGACCGCGGCCATGAACGAGCTGGAGTTGATCCCGAAGAACTGCGTCGAGACCACCCAGCCGCCGCCGATGCCGACGGCGTCGGCGACGATGGTCAGGAGCGGCAGCGTGACGAGCAGCGCCACCAGCCGCGGCGCCACCAGCTTACGCACCGGGTCTGTGCCGAGCGCGCGCATGGCGTCTATCTGCTGCGAGACGACCATCGAGCCCAGCTCGGCCGCGATGGCCGAGGCGACGCGCCCCGCCACCATCAGCCCCGAGAGCACCGGCCCCAGCTCGCGCACGAGCGCCGTCGCCACCAGCCGTCCCGTCTGATCCTGCGCGCCGTAATATTTTAGCGTGGGATAGGTTTGCAGCGCGAGCACGCCGCCGGTGAAGAAGCCCGTGAGGACGATGATCGTCAGCGAGCCCACGCCGATGATGTCCATCTGCGTGATCATCTCGGGGACGTAGGACGGGCGGCGGAAGAGCCTCCGCGCGGCGCGCGCCGCGAGCAAGGTGGTCTCCTGAACCTCTAGCAGGGCGCGCAGGGCGAAATTCATGCGAACAAAAGGGGCCGGGTAACCTTCGTGCAGAAGATGTGCCGAACTACGTCGCCTGTACGAACCGCGACGCCTGACGAACAGTCCGCGGCGGCGCGGGACGGAATCGACTTGTGCTGTTTGCGTTCGGCCTGAAGCGAGCGGGCTTATGATGTGGGGAAAGTGGCGGGGGCGTCAAGCGTTAAAGTAGTCAGGAGTCAGAAGTCAGGAGTCAGGAGAAGGACCGTCGTCGCTCGAACCGTGCGGTTCTCATCCTCAACCTCCGCCGCGCGGAGCCTGTCTGACTCCTGACTTCTGACTCCCGACTTCTGCTTTTACGGTCTCCGGCGGCGCGGGGCGGGAGGGTTGGGCGGGGTCGGCCCGGGCTGCGTGTCGTCGGGTGCGTCCGCGTCGGGCTCGTCCGCGGGAGGCGCGGCGGACTGGCGCAGGGCGCGGTTCATGCGCCTCTGTAGCATCTGGCGGCGCTGGGCCTGGCGGCGCAGGTTGCGGAAGAGCCGGAGTTGTTCGTCGGTGAGGACGCGTCGGACTTGCAGCTCGGTCGAGGCGCGCAGGTCTGTGAGGGCGGACTGCGCCTGGGACAGTTCGCGCGAGCGCCGCCCGATGAGCGCCTCGTCGGTGGCGTCGGCGTAGATGGCCTCGTCGAGCGCGCGGCGCGCCAGCCGCACGCGGCGCGCCAGTTCGCGCGTCTCGGGCTCGCTCTGCTGTCGAATCTCGCGCAGACGCTGACGCTGCTCACGCGAGAGATTTAGACGCTGCATCAAATTGAGGCCGCGCACGCGGCCTCCCGGCCTTTGCTGCTGCGCGGGCGGCTCGGCCTGCTCCTGCGCCTCGACGTTGGCGCCGTGGGCGAGCAGGCAGAGCGCCATGGCGAGGAGCGTCGCCGCGAGGCGTTTATCGGGTGAGAATATTTTGAGCACGGCTCTCTTCAAAACCTCGGTCAGAAAACTTTTCGTCAGCGGCCGGGCGCGTCTAGTAACTACTGCGCAGAAGGTCTGACAGACGGGGCAGTTCATCCTCCGCGAGCAGAGGCTCGTTGCGCCGTGCGTCGGCGCGCGCCGGGCGCTTGCGGCGTGGCGAGGTCGTGGCCGCGGGCTGTTGCTGATTCTTGCCGCCGCCTGAAACGTTGATGACAGTGTCGGGCCGCGGCCCGCCGGTCTCCTCTTTCGCTTTGACGGTCAACTGCGCCGTCGCCTCGGCGACCTTCCGCGCGACGATGGCGTTGACCTGCTCTTCCGTGTAGCCGCCCTGTGTGGGAGCCTGAATCTGTTCCGTTACGATCTTCTCCGTGACGCCCGTGCGGAAGGCGAGGCCGTCCGAGCCCCAGCGAATCTCCGCGCGCGCCAAAGTCAGCGCGACGAGCGCGCAGACCGCGAGCGTCGCGGCGAAGGCGCTCGCACGCAGCCACAGCGGCGAGAGCGAGAAGAACTCGCGCAGGGCGGCGCGCGCCGAACGTCTGCGCGCCGTCGGCCGCGGCTCTGTCGCGGGCGCGAACGCGTCCAAGATGTTCAGGGAGGGAACTGTGCCGAGCGCGTCCGCGCGCCACGCGCTCAGTCCCGCGCGCACGCCGCCGAACGCCGCAAGCTCTTCGCGGCAGACGGCGCACGCGTCGAGGTGCTGGCGGAAGAGCGCGGCCTCCTGCTTCGGCGTCTCGCCGTAGAGGTACGCGACCAAATCTTCGCCGCGCTCGCAGCCGTGGCGCGTCGCCTCGGGGTCGGTCTTCCCACTCATTTTAATGCTCCCTCTAACTCGAACCTTTCCAGCTTCAAACGCAACTGCCTGAGCGCCGTGTAGAGCCGGCTCTTGACCGTGCTCAAAGGAATCTGGAGCGCGTCGGCGATCTCCTGAAACGTCAGCTCCTCGAACTCCTTCATCAGGACGACCTCGCGCAACTCCTGCGGGAGCGAGGCCACGGCGCGCCTGACGGCTACGGCGCGCTGCTTCGACTCCGACGTGTGAGCGGGCGAGGCGTCTGCGCCGGTCGAGAGGAACTGTTCGCGCCCCGCCTCGACCTCTTCTTCCAGACCCGTCTCGGCGCGGACGCGCGCGCGACGCTGGCGCGTGATGCACTGGTTGACCGCGATGCGGTGCAGCCAGGAGGAGACCTGCGCCTCGCCGCGGAAGCGCGGCAGGTTGCGGTAGGCCGCGATGAAAGTCTCCTGCGTGGCGTCGCGCGCCTCCTCGACGCTGCCCGTGATGCCGTAGGCGAGCGCGTATATCTTGCGCTCCCAGCGGCGCACGACTTCGCCGAAGGCGTCGCCGTCACCCGCCAGCGCGCGTTCCACCAACTGCTCGTCGGTCGTCAAAGTCACCCCAACAAACGTCACGAGCCTCGAACCCCCGAGCGCCTTGGCTAACGCGCGCTCGAAAGCTTTGACGCCCGCCTAAGCCCCAAAGTCTGGAAAGTTTAAGGCAGAAGCCCGACCGTGGGGGAGGGCTCCCGGACTTACGTGGTGCGCGACGTTGAAAGACGTAAGCCCTCTCTCACGGTCGGGCTTCTGCCCGCATTTCCTCAAGAAAATCGTTGGTTTAAACTACGGCCAAATATTGACAACACGGAGCGCCGGTTCGTACTATGGATTGAGCGGGCGGCGGCCGGGTCTGGCCGCCGGAAAGCTTTCCGTTCGAACGTCGGCACGCCTGATTCTATCCTTTCGGTCGAAAAAAAATCTCCTTGATGCTGGAAAAACTTCCGCGCATACGGCTGCTCTATATCGTCCTCGGGACGCTGCTCGTCGTCGGGCTCCTCCCGCTCGGGATGGCCGGCTGGATGCTCTCAGGGCGGAGCGCGACCGAGCTGCGCCAGATTGAGGGTCGCTACCAGGCGCAGCTCGTGCAGGACAAGGCGCGGCAGATTGAGCTGTACGGCCAGCGCTACCGCGAGGTCGTGACGGGGCTCTCGCGTGCCTTCGAGCTGACGGGCGGCGTCGGCGTGCTCGGGCAGACGGGCAGCGACGAGCGGCTGCAAAAGGCCGTCGAGGCCGACCGCAACCTCGACGCACTGGCGATTATGCCGGTGTCGGGCGCGCCGCACGTCGCCTACAAGCCCGACGCCATCACGCGCGAGGAGGTCAACGCGCGCCTCAACTCGACGCTCGCAGACATGGCCGAGCCCGGCGTGCGCATCAGCGGCCCGCACCTCATCCGTTCGAGCCAGGAGATGGCCCTCACCATCGCCGCGCCCGTCATGGGCGGCTCGGACTCGGGCGAAGTCATCGCGGCCGTCGTCGCCGTCATCTCCTTCCAGGAGGTCTTCGCCTCCGTCCAGCAGCCCGTTCCCCTGACCGAGAGCGAACTGCTCGAACGCGGCATGCCGGTCATCTTCGTCGTCAACTCCGACGGCCGCGCGGTCGCGCACCCGGACGCGCGCGTCGCATACGCCGAGCGCTCGATGATGAACTTGAAGGTCGTGCAGGAGTGGAGCGTCACGGGCCGCCAGGTGAAGTCCGCGCTCGCGCCCTTCAACGCCGAGCGCGACGGCGCGGAGGTGCGGATGCTCGGCGCCTACGCGACGGCGCGGCTCGACGAGCGCACGCCGCTCGGCGTCATCGCCATCCAGGACGAGCACGCGGCGCTCCAGTCGGTCACGGACATGCGCCGCCAGACGTTCTACATCAGCATGCTCGCGGCCTCGTTCGCGCTGCTCATCGGCTTCCTCTTCGCCAAGCAGTTGACGCACCCCGTCAGAGAGCTGGCCGCGGGCGCGCACCGCATCGCGGGCGGCGACTTCTCGCAGCGCATCGCCGTGCGGAGCAAGACAGAGCTGGGCGACCTGGGCGAGTCGTTCAACCAGATGACCGACCAGCTCGAAAACTACATCGAAGACCTGCAACATTCCGCCGAGGAGAACCGTCAGCTCTTCATCGGCACGGTCAAGGCGCTCGCCGCCGCCATCGACGGCAAAGACCCTTACACGCGCGGCCACTCGGAGCGCGTCGCGCGCTTCTCGCTCGCCATCGGCGAGAGCCTCGGCCTGCCCGACGACGAGATGGAGAAGCTGCGCATCAGCGCCCTGCTCCACGACGTGGGCAAGATCGCCATCGAAGACAGCATCCTCAAGAAGCCCGCGGCCCTGACGACCGAAGAGTTCGAGATTATGAAGGGGCACCCGCAGAAGGGCTTCAAAATCATGTCGCAGATTCCCGCGATGAAAGACTTCCTGCCGGGCATGTACATGCACCACGAGATGATGGACGGCAAGGGCTACCCGCAGGGCTTGAAGGGCGACGAGATACCGATGCAGGCGCGCATCGTCTCGGTGGCCGACACCTTCGACGCGATGACGACCGACCGCCCGTACCAGAAGGGGATGAGCCTCGAAGACGCGCTTGAGCGCATCAAGACGCTCGTCAACACGCGCTACGACCCGAAGGTCGTGGACGCTCTGGTCGCGGCCTGCGAGTCGGGGCAGATCACGCCCGGCCGTGTGCGTCTGTCGCAGCGCGCCAAAGACCTCGCCGCGGGGAAGACGCTCACGCGCGCGCTCGCCGTGCGGCGCATCCCCGCCGACGAACAGGCCCCGGCGGCCTGACGCGAGGCTCAACAGTCGCAGACCCGCACGCAACGCCCCCCCACCACTCACTGAATTAAGGAGTTACCCCTTGAAGAAAACTGTGGCCGCCGTCATCGTCCTGCTCTCACTCGGCGGAGTCGCGTCCGGGCAGAACCGGCCCGCGGCCAGCCCCTTAACCACGTCCGCGTCTGCGCGCGCGAGTGTGAAGAGCGCCCGGCCCTCGCGTGGGGAGCCGGCGAAGGGCGACAGGGCGAAGTCTAAGGCGTCGGTTGACGATGTAGACCGTCTGCTCGAAATTTGGGATTTGGCGCAGGGCGGCTCCGCGCTCGAAAACCTCAGGACGCGCATCGTGCGCGGCCGCATCGAGATGTCCGATTCGAACCTCACCGGCTCGTTCGAGAACTACCTGAAGAAGCCGCGCAAGGCCATGATAGTGGCCAACACGCCGCGCGGGCAGATTCTGGAGGTGAGGGACGGAAACCAGCGTTGGTTGCAGACGCCCTGGGGCGGTGTCGTGTCCGCCGGTTACGGCGACGAGTCGCTGGGGAGAGTCGCCTCGGGCAAGGGCGGCTCGAAGTGGAAAGAATTTTTCTCGGCGGCTTCGCTGAAGGGCAGGGGTTACGTGGACGGACGTGAGATGATCGTGCTCGCTGCCACGCCCCACGGCCGCCCGCCGATGCTCTGGCACTTCGACGCGGGGACGGGTCTGCTGCGGAAGTTGGAGTTCGCCAATCCCGCCGCCGCCGGGGGCGGTGACGTGCGACTGCTCGGGGTCTACTTCGACCGCTACGCGACCGTGGACGGCGTGCAGGTGCCGTCTCTCTTCCGGCAGGTTTATACGCAGTTCACGCTCACTTTCCGCGTCACGGAGGTCAAGCACAACGTTCCCATCGACGACGCCCTCTTCGCCAACCCGAACGGGAAGTGAAGTCGCCCGGCGGGGCTTCAATACAAGCCGTCACGTAGAGTCTGCCGCGGGGTGCTTTTGTCGCCCCGCGGCAGTTACGTTTATAATCGGCCTTTTCGGAACGGCGGAAATTTATCAACAAAGGTTATCAACCGACGCATGGCATTCTGGAGACGTAAGAAAGAAGACCGTTACATCACGCTCGGCCTCAACGAGCCTTCGGCCGAAGCCCTCGCGGAGAAGCCCGAGGCCGAAGCGCGGCTCGAACCGCCCGCGGGCGCCGACGGCTCGACGCAGGCGCGCGAGACGGTCGCAGTCCCGCCCGCCGTCGAGCCCGTGCCCACCGGCGCGCAGCCCGCGCCCCAGCCCGCGTCCGAGTCCGGCCTGACCGACGCGCGTAAAGCCGAGGTCATCGAGACGCCGCGTCCTGCCGCCGCGCCGACGCCCGTCGAGACAGGCCAGCGCGAACAACAGACCGCGCCTCAGCCCCCGCAGCCCGTTCAGGCAACGCCGCCGCAGCCGCCGAAGACCGCGCCCGCGCGCGCGTCCTCCGCGTTCTCGTCCTCTTCAATCCTCGGACTCAACCGCACGGACGAGGAGTTGCAGGCGGAGATCGAGGCGCTTGAGCAGACCTACGCCACGCGCTTCACCCGCGCCATCGCCGCCACGCGCGAATCGCTCTCCGAGAAGATTGACAAGGTCTTCGAGAACCGCAAGCAGATCGACGCGCAACTGCTCGACGAACTCGAAGAGGCGCTCATCGCCGCCGACCTCGGCGTCACGACGACGCTCGAACTCCTCGACAAGATCAGGCGCGGCATCTCGCGCAAGGAGATCGGCGACATCGCCGCGCTCAAGCTCGCGCTCAAGACTGAACTCTTGAACATCCTCCGCGACTCCGAACGCAAGGGCGTCGCCACCGAGGAGAGCGTGGATGACGCGATTGTGCCCTACGTCATCATGGTCGTCGGCGTCAACGGCGTCGGCAAGACGACGACCATCGGCAAGCTCGCGCAGCGCATCAAGGCCGAGGGCAACGACGTGCTCATCTGCGCCGCCGACACCTTCCGCGCCGCCGCCTCCGACCAGCTCGCCATCTGGGCCGAGCGCACGGGCGTCCCGCTCATCCAGCAGAAGTCGGGCACAGACCCCGCGGCCGTCCTCTTCGACGCGCTCAAGGCCGCGAAGGCGCGCAAGTCGGACGTGCTCATCGTGGACACGGCCGGGCGTCTGCACAACAAGTCGAACCTGATGGCCGAGCTCGAAAAGATGAAGCGCGTGGCGGGGCGCGAGGTCGAGGGCGCGCCGCACGAGACGCTGCTCGTCGTGGACGCCGTGACGGGGCAGAACGGCTTGGAGCAGGCGCGCCAGTTTTTGAAGACGGCGGGCGTGACCGGCATCGTCTTAACCAAGCTCGACGGCACGGCCAAGGGCGGCATCGCCGTCGCCATCTCGAAGGAACTCGGGCTGCCCATCCGCTACGCCGGCATCGGCGAGAAGGTGGACGACCTCGTCGTCTTCGACCCCGAGCAGTACGTCAACGGCCTCTTCGCCTAACGTTTCTTGACCCCAGACTCAAGACCCCAGACTCCGGACTCTTTCGACGAGCGCATGATGGCGCGCGCGCTCGAACTGGCCGCGCGCGGCGCGGGGCAGGTGAGCCCGGGCCCGCTCGTCGGCTGCGTCATCGTTGATAAGCACGGCGAAGTCCTGGGCGAGGGCTTCTACCTGTTCGAGGGCGTAAAGCACGCGGAGACCCTTGCGCTCGAACAGGCGGGCGCGCGTGCGCGCGGCGCGACCGCCTACGTCACGCTCGAACCGCACGCGCACACGGGACGCACGCCGCCGTGCACCGAAGCTCTCATCCGCGCCGGAATCGCGCGCGTCGTCGTGCCCGGCGAAGACCCGAACCCGCTCGTCTCGGGTCGAGGGTTCGAGGAACTGCGCGAGGCAAACGTCGAAGTCGTCGTCGGCGTGCTCGCCAGAGAGGCCGAGCGGCTCAACGAGAAGTACTTCCACGCGCTGCGGCGCGGTCGCCCCTTCGTGCACCTGAAACTCGCGTGCTCGCTCGACGGGCGCATCGCCACGAGCACGGGGCACGCGCGCTGGATCAGCGGCCCCGAGTCGCGCGAGCGCGCGCACCAGATGCGCCGCGAGTACGACGCCATCCTCGTCGGCTCGGGCACGGCCGCCAAAGACGACCCGCTGCTCACAGACCGCAGCGGCCTCGCGCGCCGCCGCCCGCTCCTCCGCGTCGTGCTCGACGAACACCTGCGCCTCGGCCCCCAATCGCAACTCGCTCGGACGGCGCGCGAGACGCCAGTCCTGGTCTTCACTTCCGAGAAGGCTGACGCACAAAAAATCTCAGAGCTAGAGGCGTGCGGCGTCGAAGTTCTGAAGGCGGCCGCGGGCGGGCGCGACCTCAGGGCCGTGTTGGAAGAGCTGCGCCGCCGCGAGGTTCAAGGTCTCATCGTCGAAGGCGGCGCGGGCGTGGCCGGCGCCTTCCTGCGCGCGGGGCTGTTGGACAAGGCGAGCTTCTTCGTCGCGCCGCTCATCCTCGGCGCCGACGCCCTCGGCGCCGTCGGCGGCGCGGGCCCGCTCACAGTCCCCGAGGCCGCGCGCCTCCGCGATGTAGAGGTCACGCGCCACGGCGACGACGTTGAGATGACGGGGTATCTGCATTCAGTGATAAGCGATAGGTGATATGAAGCCGTTTGTGGTGATATGAAGCCGTTTGTAAAGTCGTCGCTCCGGAGGGGCTTCATGTTTATAGCTCTAGCTGATTATTAACGTGTGAAGCTCCGGAGGAGCGGCATGTGCATGTCGCCCCTGACGGGCCTCGGGTTCAATCGGGCTTACGATGCTATAAACATGAAGCCCCTCCGGGGCTTTAAATCAACTCTTATCACGCATCGCTCACCCATATGTCGTTCCCGCGGGCGAAAAAGAGGCTGGGGCAGAATTTTCTGGTTGACGAGTCGTACGCGCGTCGCGTCGTCGGCGCGCTCGGGCCGCGCGCGGGCGAGACGGTCTTGGAGATCGGGCCGGGGCGCGGCGTGTTGACGGGTTTGTTGTTGGAAAGTGGCGCGCGCGTGGTCGCCGTCGAGCTGGACAGGGAGTTGGTGCCCCTCCTGCGCGAGCGCTTCGGAGGGCGTGAGGATTTTAAGCTGGTCGAGGCCGACGCGCTCGAAGCGGATTTCTGCGCGACGGTCGAGCCCGCCGCCTCTGCGCGCGTCGTCGCGAACCTGCCATACAACATCTCGACCGCCATCCTCCAGAGACTCTTCGAGCAGCGTCGCTGCGTCCCCGAGATGGTCTTGATGCTTCAGCGCGAGGTGGTCGAGCGCATCACAGCGCCGCCGGGCTCGGCCGAGCGCGGGTACCTGACCGTGCTGGTCGAAGCCTTCTGCTATGCGGAAGCGCTCTTCGACGTGCCGCCCGGCGCCTTCCGGCCCGTCCCGAAGGTCTGGAGCACGGTCGCGCGCCTGCGCGCCCGCGACGGCGTGGATGAGAGTTTCGACGAGAGACTTTTCCTGCGTCTCGTCGGCGCGGGCTTCGCGCAGAAGCGCAAGACGATTTTCAACAACCTGCGCTCCGCGCCCGAAGACCTGCGCGCGCTCGTCGAACAGGCGGGCGGCCCCGCCGCGCTGCTCGAAGCCGCGAGCGTGGACGCCGGGCGCCGCGCCGAAGCGCTGACGCTCGCCGAGTGGATTAATTTGATGGAGACTTTGACGACGCGCGGGCGCTAGCGCGCGAAGCGAGCCGGGGGCTTGTGCTATACTCGGCGGTCGCGCCCCCTTTTAATATTAGCGGCGGAAGGTTTTGGGCCTACGCCTTACCGGAGATAAGTGTAACAAGTGAGTAACGTAATTGAAGTGATGCCCCTCGGCGGAGTCGGCGAGTTCGGCTGCAACTGTATGGCCGTGCGCTACGGCGACGACATGATCCTCGTCGACACCGGCATGGGCTTCCCCCAGGAGACCGCCTACGGCGTGGACGTGGAAGTCCCCGACTTCGACTATCTCGAAAAGTACCGCGAGAACATCATCGCCGTCGTTATCACGCACGGCCACGAGGATCACATCGGCGCGGTGCCTTACGTCCTGAAGAAGTTCAACGTGCCGCTCTACGCCTCGCACTTCACGATGGGTCTCATCGAGTCGAAGCTGGAAGAGCACGGCATCCTCGGCGACGTGCTGCTGCACCGCGTCGAGCCGCGCGACCGCGTCGAGATCGGCGAGTTCGAGGTCGAGTTCATCCGCGTCTCGCACTCGCTGATCGACTGCTTCGCGCTCGCCATCAACACGCCCATAGGCACGCTCATCCACACCGGCGACTACAAGGTGGACGAGACGCCCGTCATCGGCGAGCCCATCGACCTCCGCACCTTGCGCCGCTACGGGCAGGAGGGCGTGCTCGCCTTAACGTCCGACTCGACGAACGCCACCGTCCCCGGCCGCACGCCCTCAGAGCGCGCCGTCATCCCCGACTTCGAGGAGATTTTCTCCGAGGCCGAGGGTCGCATCTTCGTCGCGACGTTCGCCTCTTCCATCCACCGTTTGCAGATCGTCATCGACGTGGCGCAGCAGTTCGACCGCAAGGTCTGCGTGCTCGGCCGCTCGATGATTAAGAACGTCGAGATCGCGGAGCGGCTCGGCTACCTCGACCTGCACGAGGGCATGCTCGTCTCGCTCCAGCAGGCGAAGAAGCTGCCCGCGGGCGAGATCGTCTACCTCGTCACGGGCTCGCAGGGCGAGCCGCGTGCGGCGCTCTCGCAACTCTCGAACGGGTCGTACAAGGGGCTGACGATCTCGGACGGCGACACGGTCATCCTCTCCGCGCGCATCATCCCGGGCAACGAGCGCTCCATCTCGCGCCTCATCGGCGAAATCTACAAGCGCGGCGCCGCCATCATCGACGAGAAGCGGCGGCTCATCCACGTCTCCGGCCACGCCTCGCAGGAGGACATCCGCATCATGACCGAGGCCGTCCGGCCCGAGTTCGTCATCCCCGTCCACGGCGAGTACCGGATGCTCTACCGCCACAAGGAGTTTCTCAAAAACCACTGCGACTTCCCCGAGGCGAACATCGTCCTCATCGAGAACGGCGACGTGCTGGAACTTGAGCCCGGCCGTGCGAAGGTCGTCTCGAAGCGCGAGGTGGGCCGCACCTTCATCGACGAGAGCGGCTTCGAGGAGATAGACGGCGAGGTCGTCCGCGAGCGCCGCCAGCTCGCCTACGACGGCGTCGTCACGCCCGTCGTCACCATCGACGAGGAGTCGGGCGAGTTGGAAGGTGAGCCCGAGGTCGTCGCGCGCGGCGTGCTGGGTCTGGACGGCAACGGCGGCTCGGCGGCGCTGCTGAGCGACATGCGCCGCGTCGTCACCGCGGCGGTCGAGGCCGCCTCGCGCGACGAGCGCCGCGACTCGACCGTCCTCAAGGAGCGCGTCCGGCTCGAACTCAAGCGCTACATCCAGAAGCAGACCGGCGCGAAGCCCGTCATCCTGCCGGTGGTCATACAACTCTGAAAAGCGAGTAGACAGTAGTCAGTAGACATTAGGGCTTCGCCCCGCGGACGCTGACGCTAACACACCGATGATTCGCTGCCAGCGGTTTTCCTACTGACTACTGACTACTGTCTACTTTTTATGCCCGACGTTGCAGAACTCCTCCGCCGTGCCCGCGTCGAGGTCGCGCCCGAGACCTACGTGCTGGTCGGGATGCGGCACGAGGACTGGGCGCGGCTGCTGGAGAACCCGGAGCTGAGCCCGCGCGCCGAGTCGAACTTCATGCTGCTGCGCGACCCCTTCGAGGTGACGCTGCTGATCGAAGAGTCCGACTGGCGCGCGATGCGCCACGCCGCGCGCGACGCGAAGGTCGAGGCGGGCTTCCGGCTGTTGACGCTCGACGTGGAGCTGGGCTGGGATGTGGTCGGCTTCCTCGCCCACGTCACGCGGATACTCGCCGAGGCGTCCGTCCCCGTCGGCGCGCTCTCCGCCTTCTCGCGCGACCACCTGCTTATCAAACAGGACGACCTCGGGCGTGCGCTGCACACCCTCGGCGGGCACGTCGCGGAGCTTTGTTGAGAACACACTCGCGTGGATTGGTTGAGTCTTGTCAACGCGCTGGCCTCGATTGCCACCGCCGTCGCCGTGTTCATGGCGTGGTGGCAGATTCGGCTTGCGAAGCAACAGGCCAAGACGCAGTTCGAGGACGATCTCACCAAGCAGTTCCGCGAGATCATCCAGAAGATTCCGGTCGACGCACTGCTCGGGAAGGAACTCGATGAGGAGAGCTATCGCGAGTCGCGCGACGACTTTTTTCGTTACATCGACCTCTGCAACGAGCAGGTTTTCCTGCGCGTGAACAACCGCGTCAGTGACGCGACGTGGAAGCTCTGGAGCGACGGTATCAGGGCGTTCCTGAATCGGCCCGCCTTCAAGCGGGCGTGGCTGGAGTTTACGAAAGAGTCGCCGGATATTTTTAAAGAGCTTCGGGTCGTCTACGAAGAAGAGTTTCGATTCGACCCGAAGAGCGGGAAAGAGAAGCGGCTGTTAGCTTAGGGCGACGTAAAAGATGAAGGTTGATTGGAGTGAACAAGTAGTCCTCATCACCGGCGCGTCTTCGGGCATCGGGCGGGCGCTCGCGTTGGAGTGGGGGAGGCGCGGCGCGCGTTTGGGCTTGACGGCGCGGCGGGGCGAGGAGCTTCTTCGTTTGAGCGAGGAGATAGAGCGCGCGGGCGGCGAGGCGATGGCGCTGCCGGCCGACGTGCGCGACCCCGCGGCGTTGAACGGCGTGGCCGAGCGCGTGCGCGAGCGCTGGGGCAGGGTTGACGTGCTCGTCGCCAACGCCGGGATGAGCAGCACGACGGCCGGGACGAAGTTGAACGCGGGCGAGGTCGGCGACGTGATCTCAATCAACGTCATCGGCGTCGTTAACAGCGTCGCCGCCGTGCTGCCCGCGATGCTCGAACGCGGCTCGGGTCACCTCGTCGCCATCTCAAGCCTCGCCTCCTACCGCGGCATGCCGAAGTCGGGCGCCTACAGCGCGAGCAAGGCCGCCGTCTCGACCCTGTTCGAGAGCCTGCGCGTTGACCTGCGCAAGAGCAACATCGCCGTCACCACGATTCACCCCGGCTTCATTCGCACGCCCATGACCGCCGGCCGCAAGAAGAAGCTGCCCTTTCTGATCGAACCCGACGACGCCGCCCGCCGCATCATCCGCGCCGTCGAGCGTCGCGCACGCACCTATGCCTTCCCCTGGCAGCTCGCCACGCTCGTCCGCGTCATGCGACACATCCCCGATGTCTTCTACGACCGTCTCGCCTCAAGCTCCAATTTCAGAGAGTAGTCAGGAGACAGTAGTCAGTAGACAATAGCGCTCCGCGCCACGGTCATTGACGCTGTCAACCGAACGGTTTATTAACGAATGGCTTAACTGCTGACTACTGACTACTGTCTCCTGACTACTATGAACATCCTTCAGGCAATCATCCTCGGCATTGTCCAGGGGCTCACAGAGTTCATCCCCGTCAGTTCGACCGCGCACCTGATCTTCGCGACGCGCCTGACCGGGCTCTCGCAGTCGCTCGCGGCCGAGCAGCAGACGGCGGTCATCGCCGTCACGCAGTTGGGGACGCTCGCCGCCGTCTTCGTCTACTTCGCGCGCGACATCTGGAACATCTGTTACGCCTTCGTGCGCGACCACCTGCTGCTGCTGCGCGGGCGCACGCCGCCGGACATCGAGGGGAGCGGGTTTCTGGGCAGCCGCATGTCGCCCGACGCGAAACTCGGGTGGCTGGTCTTTCTGGGCTCGCTCCCCATCGGCGTCGTCGGGCTCATCTTCAAAGACGAGATCGAGGGGACGTTTACCAAGAACCTCTGGGTCATCGCGACGATGATGGTCGTCGTCGCCGTCCTCCTCCTCATCGCCGAGAAGGTCGGGGCGCGGCGGCGCGGGATGAAGGAGCTGGGGTTGGGCGACGCCTTGGCCGTCGGCTTCGCGCAGGTGCTCTCGCTCATCCCGGGCGCGAGCCGTTCGGGCTCGACCATCATGGGCGGCCTCTTTGCGGGCGAGACGCGCGAGACGGCGGCGCGCTTCTCGTTCCTGCTCTCGATACCGGCGATTACGGCCAGCGGCCTGCTCGAACTGAGGGAGGCCGTCCACAGCCTGCCCGCGGGGAGCGCCATACCGCTCGCCGTCGCGACCGTCGTGTCGGGGCTCATCGGCTACGCCTCCATCTGGTTCCTCTTGAGGTTCCTGCGCGAGCACTCCACCGCCGTCTTCATCGGCTACCGCCTCGTCGTCGGCGCGCTCATCCTGGTGCTCCTGTACGCCGGCTGGATCAGCCCGCTGTGACAGAACCGCGAGCGGTGGCGAGCGGGTCGGTGTAGGCGTTGAGCCTCTCTCGTGTAACGCCGACCCGCTCGCTACCGCTCGCGGTTCTGTTTGAGCGCCGCATCGGTTAAACTTAACTCGCCCCTCCCGCTTCGAGCAGCTAACCCCCAACGGATCGGAAGGCGACCAGTTAATGAGCGATTCAATCAAGACCGACCCCCCTTCGCAGCGCCCGCGCAGCCCGCGCGTGCCGGTCAACTTCACCGTCGAGCTGGAAGGCATTGACGACGACGGTCGTCCCTTCAAAGTCTCGGCCGAGGCCGTCCGCGTCAGCCGCGGCGGCGCCACCCTTATCACGGACATCCCCGCCGAGGTGGGACTTCGCGTGCGCCTGACGCCCCCGTTCGGCCGCTCTCTCGACGCCGAGGTCAACGGCGTCTGGACGGAAGGCGAGGACGCCCGCCAGCACATCGGCGTCCGACTCCTCGACCCCAACGGGTGGTTCGCCGAATGACGGGTACCGTCACCCGCGCGAGAGAACTCGGGCGTCGCTGGGTGCCGCGCCGCGCGGACGCCGGAGACCCCGCGCGGCTCGCGGCGTCCGCAGGCGTCTCCGAGACGGTCGCGGGAGTCCTAACCGCGCGCGGCGTCGAAACCGGAGAAGCCGCCCGCACACTGCTTGAGCCCTCCCTCGGACAACTCCACGACCCCTTGCTCATGCTCGGCATGCGCGAGGCCGTCGAGCGCGTGCTGCGCGCGGCGGACGAGGGCGAGCGCATACTCATCTACGGCGACTATGACGTGGACGGGACGACGGGCACGGTCGTGCTGCGGCGCGCGCTTGAGTTTCTCGGGGCGCAGACCGGCTACCACGTCCCGCACCGCTTCACCGAAGGCTACGGCATCCGCCGCGACGTGCTTGAGAAGGCGAAAGAGGACGGTTACAAGCTCGTCATCAGCGTGGACTGCGGCATCCGCGCCTTCGAGCCGCTGGAGTGGGCGCGTGAGAACGGGCTCGATGTCATCATCACAGACCACCACCTGCCCGACGAAGACGAAGGCGCGCCGCCCGCCTACGCCGTCCTGAATCCGAACCAGCGCGGTTGCCCGTACCCGGACAAGAACCTCGCGGGCGTCGGCGTCGCCTTCAAACTCGCGCACGCGCTCTTCCGCGAGCGTGGGCGCGAGAGTCAGGTGCCCGGCTTCCTCAAGGTCGTCGCCATCGGCACGGTGGCCGACGTGGCGCAGTTGACGGGAGAGAATCGCGCCATCGTCGCGCTCGGGCTCGCGGATTTGTACCACGCGAAGAACCCGGGGCTGCGCGCGCTGATGGAGGTCGCGGGCTGCGGCGACGGCTCCGGGATGAGGGCGTTCGACATCGGCTTCCGGCTGGGGCCGCGCATTAACGCCGCCGGCCGCATGGACGCCGCGCGCGCCGTCATCGAGCTGTTCGAATCGAAGAATATGACCGAGGCGCGCGCGATAGCCTCCCACCTCGACGCGCGCAACCGCGAGCGGCGCGACGTGCAGCAGCAGGTGACTGAGCGCGCCGTGGCCGAGCTTGAGTTGAACGGGCAGGGCGAGACCTCGGTCATCGTCGTCGCCGGGCAGGGTTGGCACCGCGGCGTCATCGGGCTGGCCGCTTCGAAGATCGCCGAGCGTTTGCAGCGCCCGGCCGTCGTCATCTCGCTCGACGAGGACGGCACGGGGCACGGCTCGGCGCGCAGCGGCGAAGGCTTCCACATGCTCAACGCCTTGACCGAGTGCGCCGACATCCTCGAAGCCTTCGGCGGCCACGCGCACGCCGCCGGCCTCGGCGTCCGCCGCGAGAACGTCGCGGAACTGCGCCGCCGTCTCAACGAGCACGCCGCGCGCGTCATGGGCGTGGGAGACGGCGGCCAGCCGACCCTCGAATACGATTTGGAGCTGCCCGCGGACGCGCTGAGCCTCGACCTCTGCGCGGAGCTTGAGGCGCTTGAGCCCTTCGGCGCGGGCTGGTCCCGGCCGGTCTTCGTCACGCGCAACCTGCTCGTCGTCGGCGAGCCGCGCGTGTTGAAGGAGCGCCATTTGAAGTTCGGCGTCAAGGCCGGCGGGCGCGTCCACGACTGCATCTGGTGGGGCGGCGCCGAGCGCGCGGCAGCAACGCCCCGCCCCGGCGCGCGCATCGAACTGGCCTACTCCGTCGAGGCCAACTGCTGGAACGGCAACACGCGGCTTCAGTTGGTGGTGGAAGACTTGAAAGAAAGTGATAAGTGATGCGTGATAAGTGATGCGTGATAAGTGATAAGAAAAAGACAAGGGCCTTTGTTCCTTCTTATCACTTATCACGCATCACTTATCACTCCCGAAGACATGCAAGAGATTAGACGCAAGAAGGTGTCGGGGCTGGGGCTGCGGATCGCGGCGCCGAAGCTGGGGCGCGCGCTGGCGCTGCTCCTGCTCGCCGCGGGCGTGGCGGCCGTCGCCCTCTCTTACTGGCGTCTGAAGGATCACACGACGTTCAGGCTCCGCCCCGGGCAGGCGCAGCTCTCCAACGAGGTCGTCGGCGAGATCAAGAACCTCGAACACCGCGAGATGAAGGGCGAGCGGCTCTGGGTCTTGCTCAAGGCCGACCTCGACGTGAAGTACTCCGACGGCCACCACCAGCTTCAGAACGTCTACCTCGAAGTCTACCCAGACCAGGGCGACCGCCCCGACAAGATCAGCGCGCGGCAGACGCTGACGAACGAGGACAACACGCAGTTTCTCTTCACCGGCGACGTGCAGATCGAGACCCGCGACGGGCTGAAGACGAGGGCCGAGTCGGTCGAGTACGAGGTCAAGACCGAGCTGGCGCGCGTCACCACGCCCGTCAGCTTCGAGCGCGAGAACATCGCCGGCCGCGCCGACTCGGCGAACCTCGACGCGAAGGCGAAGAAGCTTGAGTTGAAGGGCGCGGTCGAAATCACGGTCAGCCCCGAGTCGGGCGCGCAAGCCCCGGGCCCACAGCCCGCGGCGATTCCGAAGGTGAACCTGCGCCAGCCCTTGACCTTGAAGTCGGCGCAGGCCGTCTTCGACCAGGCGGCGATGCAGATCACCTTCACTGGCGGCGCCACGGCCGAGCAGGGGCGCGACGTGATGAGCGGCGAGACCCTCTCCAGCCAGCTCAACGAGCAGAAGCGCGTCAAGTTCATCACGGCGCGCACGAACGCCTACCTGCGCACGATGAACGAGGGGAAGTCCGCCGAGGTCTTCGCCGATCAACTCGACTTCTACTTCAACGAGGGGCAGAAGCTCATCTCCGCGCACGCGCTGCGCAACGTCCGCGCCAAGACCATCGACGCCGACTCCGACGCCGAGCTTGTCACGAACGAAGCCGTTCACGTCGACTTCGTCATGCAGGGCGAGCGCAGCGTCCTCAAGGAGATGCGCGCGGGCGGGCGACCCGTGCTGACGCTGGCCGCGCCGAAGTCGAAAGCGGCCGACCCCAGGTCTGCGAACAAGCGCCTGACGGCCGACGCCGTGCGCCTGTTCTGGCGCGAGTCGGGGCGCGACCTCGAACGCGCGGAGGCCAGCGGCAACGCCGACCTCCTCGTCGAGCCCGTCCAGCCCAACCCGGCGGCCGACCGCAAGCGGCTCTACGCGTCGGCCTTCAAGTGCTACTTCTTCGAGTCGGGCAACCTCGCGCGCAACTTCGACGCGTCGGGCGATGCGAAGGCCGTCGTCGAGCCATATCAGGAGACGGAGAAGCGGGCCACGCGCACGCTCACCTCGCACGAGATGGCCGCGACCTTCTTCCGCGAGACGCAGGACGTGGAGAGTTTCGTCGCCGCGGGCGAGGCCAAGTTCATCGAGCGCCAGCGCACGCTCACGTCGCAGAAGATGACGGCCGTGTTCTCGCGCGAGACCTCCGCGCTCGACCGGGTGGATGCCGCGGGCGACGCCAAGTTCAACGAACTCGACCGCAACGGCCAGTCGGCCACGATGACCTACACGGGCGGCGACGGCGTCGTCAAACTCCGGGGCGGCGAGCCGGTCGTGTGGGATTCGCGCGCGCGGCTGAAGGCGACCGAGATCGACTCGGACACCGTCAACAAGGTCTCGAACGCGCGCGGGAAGGTCTTGACGACCTACTACAGCCAGGAGCAGACCGGCGGCGCGGCCCCGTTCAAGAACACGAAGAGCCCGGTCTTCATCGCGTCGAACGCGGCCGAGTTTCAACACGACGCGGGTGTCGGCGTCTACACCGGCAACGCGCGCGCGTGGCAGGACGACAACTTCGTCAAGGGCGACCGCATCGTGCTGCGCAACAACCAGAAGCGCATGGAGGCCGACGGCAACGTCCAGAGCGCGCTCTACCAAGCGCGCCGCAAGGAGGCGAGCGGCGAGCGCACGGTCGTCCCCGTCTTCGCCGCCTCGCGCTCGATGACCTATAGTGACGCCGACCGCCTGCTCCACTACGCGGGTGAGGTGGACATACGCCAGGGCAACGACCGCATCACGAGCGAGGTCTCCGACGTGTTCCTTCAGAAGGAAACGTACGAGGTGGAGCGCACCGTCTCGCAGCGCAGCGTCGTCGTCACGCAGCCGGGCCGGCGCGGCACGGGCGACCGCGGCGAGTACACGGCCGCCGACGAGGTGGTCGTGCTCACGGGCAACCCGGCGCGCGTCGAGGACGCCGAGAACGGCTCGTCCGAGAGCAAACGGCTGACCGTCTACCTCCGCGAGAGCCGCGTCGTCAGCGACGGCGGCCCCTCGCCGCAGTCCACGGGTCGTGTTAGAACAACACACAAGATAAAGAAGCCGTGATGAGTGATGAGTGATAAGTGATAAGAGAAGACAAGACCCGTTGTTTCTTCTTATCACTCATCACTCATCACTTATCACTTTCTGAAAATGGCGATTGAAGAGATCATCGAGGAGCGGGGCGAGGCGGCGGCGGGCGGGCGCGAGGCGCGCGACCTGCGGGTCGCGTCGGCGCAGGCGCTGGCGGCGTCCGACCTCGTGAAGACTTACGGGCGGCGGCGCGTGGTGGACGGCGTGAGTCTGCACGTCGAGCCGGGCGAGGTCGTGGGACTGCTGGGCGCGAACGGGGCGGGGAAGACGACGACCTTCTACATGATTATCGGGCTGGAGCGCGCCAACGCCGGGCGCATCACGCTCGGGGGGCGGGACATCACGAAGCTGCCGATGTACCTGCGCGCGCGCCTCGGCGTCGGCTACCTGCCGCAGGAGCCCTCGGTCTTCCGGCGCATGACGGCCGCCGAGAACATCCTCGCCGTGCTTGAGACTCTGGGGCTGAGGCGCGCCGAGCGGCTGAAGCGGCTGGAAGAACTGCTGGCCGAGTTCGGCATCGAGCACGTGCGCAACACGCGCGCCGACGCCTTGTCGGGCGGCGAGCGCCGCCGCACGGAGATCGCGCGCGCGCTCGCCACCGAGCCGCAGTTCATCCTCCTCGACGAGCCCTTCGCGGGCATCGACCCGAAGGCGGTGGACGACATCCAGCAGATGATCCTCTACCTGCGCCGCCGCGGCATCGGCATCCTCATCACAGACCACAACGTCCGCGAGACCCTGGGCGTCACCGACCGCGCCTACATTATGGCCGACGGCCGCATCTTCCGCTCGGGCGCCCCGCTCGAACTGACCGAAGACCCCGAGGTGCGGCGCCTCTACCTCGGCGAAAAATTCCGGATGTGACCGGGGAAGTTAGTCAGGAGACAGTAGTACAGTAGCCGGTAGCGCTCCGCGAGGCGTACGTCGAAACCGACAACCGGGCGATTTGTTGAACGGCCATTTTTCCTGCTGACTACTGTCTACTGACTACCGACAACTTTCTGCTATAATCTCTCCCGAACCGCGTGACGGTTTCTTGAAATCAAATACCCGATAATTTAAGAAGCACTTTTTAAGCAGACTATGTCGGTCAAGCTCACAACAAACCTGTCGCAGCGACTCGTCCTGACGCCGCAGTTGCGCCAGCGCATCGAAATGCTGCAAATGACCTCTCTGGAGCTGACAGACCTTATCCAGGCGCAGCTTTTGGAGAACCCCATCCTCGAAGAGGTGCAGTCGCAGGACGAGAAGCGCGAGCTTGAGAAGGAGATTCTCGACCAGCTCGCCGGCTCGCACGACGACGCGCCCACGGTCGAACTCGTCGCCCCCGACTCGCTCAACGGCGACGCGGCCGGCAACGGCGCGGGCGACGGGGCGGTGGTCGCCGAGGGCTTCGACGCGCCCGAGTCTTTCGAGGCGGCCGAGACCTTCGAGTCGGCCGCGCCCGCCGACGAGTTCGGCGACGTGGCCGAGCCGGGCGAGAGCACCGGCGACGCCTTCGAGGAGATAGACTTCGGCCGCGAGTTCCAGGACTACCTCGACCCCGGTTACAAGACGCAGGAGTACGAGTACAAGGAGGACGCGCCGACCTTCGAGCAGTTTTTGACGCGCGCGCCCTCGCTCGCCGAGCATTTGGAGTGGCAGCTCCACATGACGCAGGCGCCCGGAGACCTCGTCTCCGTCTGCGAAGGCGTCATCGGCAACCTCGACGGCGACGGCCGCCTCAACGCGACCAACGAGGAGTTAGCCGTGCTCTCCGCCTGCTCGTTCGAGCGAGTCGAGGAGGCGCGCCAACTCGTCCTCTATCTCGACCCGACGGGCTGCGGCGCGCGCGACGCGCGCGAGTGCCTGCTCGTCCAGCTCAAGGCGATGGGCGACGACGCCTGCCCGCGCGGGGCGGAGAGGTGTCTGGCCGCCCGGCTCATCGGCGAGCACCCGCTCTCGGAGCTTCAGCAGCACAAACTGCCGAACCTCGCCAAGCAGATGGGCGTCGAGGTCGTCGAGCTGGTCGAGGAGCTTCAGCACATACGCAAGCTCGACCCGTACCCGGGCCGGCGCTACTCTTCGGACGAGCCGATCCTCATCGCGCCCGAGGTCTTCATCGAGAAGGTCGATGACGTTTACGAAATCTACTTCGCCGACGACGGCGGCCCGCGCCTGCGCATCAGCCGCGACATGCAGCACATGCTCAGCCGCGACGGGACGACGAAGGAGACGAAGGACTTTATCCGCGAGAAACTGCGCTCGGCCGTTGACCTTTTACGCAACATCGAGCACCGGCGGCAGACCATCTACCGCGTCGTCGAGTGCATCGTCCGCCGCCAGCACGAGTTCCTCGACAAGGGCGTCCAGTTCATCAGGCCGATGATGCTCAAGGACGTGGCCGAGGACACCGGGATGCACCTCTCGACCATCTCGCGCGTCGTCAACCGCAAGTACGCGCACACGCCGCAGGGCGTCATTGAGCTGCGCCGCTTCTTCACCGAGGGCATGCTGAACGAGGAGGGCGAGGAGGTCTCGACCCGCATCATCAAGCTCCGGATCAAGAAGCTGATTGAGGAGGAGGACTCGCACAACCCCATCACCGACGACCAGGTCGTCAAGATTCTCGCCAAGGAGGGCATCAAGCTGTCGCGCCGCACGGTGGCGAAGTACCGCGACCAGATGTCGATCCCTGGCTCGCGCGAGCGCAAGGCAGTAGTTTAGTGATAAGTGATGAGTGATAAGTGATAAGAAAGAACAGAGGGAAATTTCTTATCACGTATCACTCATCCCTCATCACTTCCGCGGCTCGCCGCGGAGAGGGTTTGCAGTACAAAATCAGGCACAAGGCCCGAGCGGCCGGGGCGGGAGCCAGTTAAGCCCCCGTCCGCCCCGCGCGCGGGCGGAAAGGTCACGTATGGATTTCGAGTACACGGGGCGACACATCGACGTTACGCCCGCGTTGCGCGCGCACGTCGAGGAGCACTTCGTGAAGGTCGCGCACCTGTTCGAGAACGCGAGCACCGCCCGCGCCCACGTCATCTTAGACGTAGTCAAGAACCGGCACATCGCCGAGATTCTGCTCCACTGGCGCGAGCACACGCTCACCGCCCGGGACACCAACGCCGACATGTACCAGGCGCTCACGCGCTGCATCGACAAGATCGAGAAGCAGGCCCTCAAGCTCAAGAAGAAGATCATCGAGCGCAAGCAGGACGCCGTCCCGCTCTCGGCCGTCGCGCCTGACACGGCCGACGCCGAGTCGGGGGCGGCCGCGCCCGAGAGCCCAGAGCCCAGTCCCGGGCGCATCATCGCGGCGCGCCGCTACAAGGTGAAGCCGATGACGGCCGAGGAGGCCGTCATGTCGCTCGCCGAGGACGGCGACCAGTTCGTCGTCTTCCGCGACTCCGACACCGACCGCCTGAGCGTGCTCTACAAGCGCAAGGACGGCAACTACGGGCTCATCCAGCCCTGAATGAGTCGAAAGATGAAGGCGGAAGGATGAAGGAGGAAGAGGAGGCAGCAGGCAGATGGCAGTAGGCAGTTAAAAGACCCGCCGGCGGGACTTTCATTGCACCTTTCGTCGTCCGTGACGCGGAGCGACTGCCACCTGCTTACTGCCTGCCGCCTACTCCCCTTCATCCTTCCGCCTTCATCCTTTCAATTGATGACGACGACACCCCAAAACGGCGAGAGCCCAATCATCACGGTCGGCGAGTTCGTCGCGCGGGCGCCGGAGGGGCTGCCGCTCGCGTTCGTCGCGGGCGCGCGCGGCGCCGAGGCGCGCTGGCTCCGCACGCCGCGCATCCAGAAGTTGGGGCTCGCGCTCGCCGGATTCCCGCACTACGTCCACGAGGGGCGCGTGCAGATCGTCGGGCAGAGCGAGTTGCAGTTCCTCGGGCAGCTCTCGGCCGAGGATCGGCGCGCGGCCGTCGCGCGCCTTGAGCTTGAGAAAATCTCCTGCGTCCTCGTCACCAAAGGGCAGCTGCCGCCGGCCGAGCTGGTCGAGGCGTGCGAGCGGGCGGTGCTCCCGCTCATCCAGACGCCGCTCGTCAGCTCCATCGCCATCACCGCCATCACGGAATACCTCGAAGAGGTGCTCGCCCCGCGCGAGACGCGCCACGGCGTGCTCCTAGACCTCTACGGCCTCGGCGTGCTCATCGAGGGGAAGTCCGGGGTGGGGAAGAGCGAGTGCGCGCTCGACCTCATCATGCGCGGCCACCAGCTCGTCGCCGACGACCTCGTCGAGATACGGCGGCGCCGGCCCGGCCACCTCGTCGGCGCCGCGCCCGACCTGCTGCGCGAGCACATGGAGATACGGGGCTTAGGCATCCTCAACATCCGCGAGCTGTTCGGCGTCTCGGCCGTCAGCGGCCCGAAGCAGTTGGGGCTGAACATCAGGCTCGAACGCTGGGAGGACGCGACCGAGGTCGACCGGCTCGGCCTCGAAGAGCGCACGGTTGACATCCTCAGCGTCGCCGTCCCGTACTTCGTCCTGCCCGTGAGCCCGGGGCGCAACCTCGCGACGCTCGTTGAGACGGCGGTGCGCGTACACCTCATGCGCCTGCGCGGTTACAATGCGGCCGAGAGTTTCGTGGCGCGCCACGACGCGAGTTTACAGCGCGACGGCGGCGCCGCTTGCGGGCGCGAAGGGGCAGAGGATGAGTGAGAAGGGGCAGGCGGGCGAGGGCGGCGGCGAGGCGGCGGCGGGCGCGCCCGACGTGGTCATCATCACGGGTCTCAGCGGCTCGGGGATGTCTTCGGCGACGAACGCCTTCGAAGACCTCGGCTACTTCTGCGTGGACAATCTACCGCTCACGCTCATGCCGACCTTCGCAAGGCTCGTCCAGCCCGACGAACACAACCGGCCGCACATCGAGCGCGCCGCCCTCGTCGTGGACATCCGCGAAGGCCGATTCCTCAGCGAGTTCCCCGAGCGTCTGAAGGAGCTTCGCGCCTCGGGCCTGCGCGTCTTCGTGCTCTTCTTCGAGGCGTCGGACGAGGCGCTGGTGCGCCGCTTCAGCGAGACGCGCCGGCCGCACCCGGCCGAGGCGGGCGACGGCCTGCTCGAATCCATCCGCCGCGAGCGCGACGCGATGTCCGAGATACGCCAGCTCGCCGACCAGGTCATCGACACCTCCGAGCACACCGTCCACACGCTCCGGCGTTTGCTCGTCGAGCGCTTCGGCTCGGAGAGCGGCGGGGCGCGGATGCGCGTGCAGGTCTACAGCTTCGGCTACAAGCACGGCTCGCCGCACGACGTTGACCTGCTCTTCGACGTGCGCCACCTGCCGAACCCGCACTTCGTCCCCGAACTGCGCGACCTCTCGGGGCACGACCCGCGCGTCGTCCGTTACCTGAACGCGAGCGACGAGGTGCGCGAGACGCTCCGCCGCTTCACGGAGCTGATTGACTACCTGCTGCCGCTCTACCGGCGCGAGGGCAAGTCCTACGTCACCATCGGCATCGGCTGCACGGGCGGCCGCCATCGCTCAGTGATGACGGCCAACGCCATCGCGCGCCACCTCCGCCGCGGGGGCTACGAGGCTACGGCCGTCCACCGCGACGTGGGGAAGACGAAAAAGAAGAGGTCGGAAGTCGGAAGTCGGAAGTCAGTGGCGGGTAAGCAGAGGGCGGGCGGAGGTTGAGCTTGAGTCGTGCGAGCCGGGGTGGGTCATCAACGTCGGTGGAGGGGTCTCGATGCCTGACAAAGCTAAAGAGGAAGGGGCGGCGGGGCGCGTGGCCGGCGTCATCGTGTCGCACGGGCAGGTGGCGAACGAGTTGCTGTCGGCGGCCGAGACCATCATCGGCAGCTTCAAGCACATCACGGCCGTCTCCATCGGCTGGCACGACGACGTAGAGGCCGCCAAGAACGAGATTCGCCGCGCCATCGAGCGCGTCTCAGAGGAGGGCGGCGTGCTCCTCATGACCGACATGTTCGGGGGGACGCCGACCAACATCGCCTCAATGTTCCTCCAGCAGGGCGCGGTTGAGGTGGTGACGGGCGTCAACCTGCCGATGGTCATCAAGCTCGCCGGCCTCCAGCCGGGCGTGCCGCTCGAAGAGGTCGCACGGCTCGTGCGCGACCAGGGGCAGCAGGGCATCTACCTCGCGGGCGAACTGCTCGCGGGCGGGGGCCGCAAGGGCTGAAGTATTTTTTCGTGCGGGCGAGGGAGTCGGCCTTGGTCGAGTGTCGCGTCACCATCGTCAACCGTCTGGGGCTGCACGCGCGCGCGGCGGCGAAGCTCGTGCGCGCGGCGTCGGCCTTTCGCTCGACGCTGAAGCTCGTCCGCGTCGACCGCAGCGCGACGGCCGACGCCAAGTCCATCCTGAGCGTGCTGATGCTGGCGGCCTCGCGCGGCACGGAGTTGCAGGTCATGGCCGAGGGGCCGGATGAGGGGCCGGCGCTCGACGCGTTGTGCCAGCTCATCGGCGGCGGGTTCGGGGAAACTGAGGAGTGAGCAGTAAGAGGGACAGGAGCGAGCGCCGCTGGAGCGGCGTGGCCGTCTCGGACGGCGCCGTCACGGGGCGCGTGCTGCGCGTGCACAGCGGCGGGCGCACGAGCATCTACCGCGTCACGCTCGACGCGCAGGAGATCAACCGCGAGGTGCGCCGCTACACGGCGGCCGTGCGCCTCGCGCGCCGGCAACTGCTCGCGCTGAAGAAGCGCGCCGCGCGCACGCTCGGCGAGGAGCACGCCTACATCTTCGACGCGCACCTCCTCATGCTCGAAGACAGCAAGCTCAACGGGGACGTGGAGGCCGTCATCCGCGGCGAGAACGTCAACAGCGAGTGGGCCGTCAAGGTCGTGACCGACCGCCTGCTCGCCGTCTACGAGGAGATTAAAGACGACTACCTGCGCGAGCGCAGCTCGGACATCGAGGACGTGACACGCCGCCTGCTCGTCGCGCTCTCCGGCGAGAGCATGCTCGGCCGACGCCTGACCGAGGACGCCGTCGTCGTCGCCGAAGAGTTGATGCCCTCGACGCTCGCCGAACTCGACTTCACGCACATCAAGGCGTTCGCCACGGATGTGGGCGGCTGGACTTCGCACACGGCCATCATCGCGCGCGGACTGGGGATTCCGGCCGTCGTCGGCCTGCGCGACTTCTACCGCGCGGCGCGCACGGGCGACCCCGTCGTCATCGACGCCGGCCGCGGCGAGGTCACGCTCCACCCGAAGCCCGAGACGCTGGAACGCTTCGCGCAGGAGACGCGCATCGCGAAGGAGCTGCCCGCGCCGCGGCGCGCGTCCGCCGAGGAGCTGCGCGCGCCGCTCACGACGCGCGACGGCGTCGAGGTGACGCTGCGCGCGAACGTCGAGCTGCCCGTCGAATACGAGTGGGTGAACCGCTACGGCGCGCACGGCATCGGCCTCTTCCGCTCGGAGTTCCTGCTCTCGCACCGCGGCTCGCTGCCGAACGAGGACGAGCAGCGCGAGGCGTACGAGGAGCTGGCGCGCATCGCGGGCGAGGACGGGCTGACCGTCCGCCTCTTCGACCTCGGCGGGGACAAGCTGTCGGGAACGCGCGTGGACGCGGGCGAGGAGCGCAACCCGGCGTTGGGCCTGCGCGCCATCCGCCTCTGCCTGCAACGCCCCGAGCTTCTGCGGACGCAGGTGCGCGCCGTGCTGCGCGCGGCCGCGCGCGGCTCGATAGATTTAGTGATCCCGATGGTCTCGGACGTGACCGACGTGCGGCGCGCGCGCGAAGTCATCGAAGACGAGCGCGGGCGGCTCGGCGCGGAAGGGAAGGAGGTCGGCCCCGTTCGCGTCGGCGCGATGATCGAGGTGCCTTCGGCCGTGCTCGTCGCCGAAAAGCTCGCGCGCGAGGTGGACTTCTTCAGCCTCGGCACCAACGACCTCGTGCAGTACACGCTCGCCGTTGACCGCGGGAACGACGAGGTGGCGAGCTGGTTCCGCTCGCTCCACCCCGCGGTTCTGATATGCGTGCGCCGCGCGCTCGACGCCGCGAAGGAGGCGGGCATACGCTCGGTGGTCTGCGGCGAGATGGCGGCGTCGCCCGCGTACGCCGCCGTCCTGCTGGGGCTGGGCGCGAGGGAGTTGAGCATGGCGCCGACGGCCATCCCGCGCGTGCGGCGCACGGTGGCGGGGATTGAGCTTGAAGAGGCGGAGCGCGTGGCGAGAGAGTGCCTCGAATGCGCGTCCGCCGACGAGGTCGAGGAGTTGGTGCGCGTGAGGCTCGGCGGGCGCTGGCCGAATCTTTTTCCCAAAGAAATCTTGCCACCCCCGAAAACCAAAGGGTAGAATCAACTGGCGGGCAACTGGCTCGCGTCTTTGACCATTGTCTGACCCTTCACCCGACGCCCGACACGACCACCTACGCACTTTGAAGCTTAAACAAAATGAGTGGCGTCCGATGAAGTACGGTCGGTACCGCCCGCGGGTCTTATTTGAGAATCCCGCCGCTTTAGCAGTTTATGCAAGGTGAGGGTCGCCCGGGCGTTCATTGCCCACGAACGGCCGCCGGGCAGCCCTCTAACGAACAAGGGGAGGAGTTCGAGTGATGTCGCACACGAATCCGCCGTGCCCGGCGGACGCGGCGGCACAAACGGACTAGCAAGGAAGAGTGTCTGTATGAAGAAGTTTCTTTACGCCGCGGCCGTCGTGCTCGCCTTCTGCGCCGCGGACGCACGTGCCGCGCACGCACAGGCGGGCGTCCGCGTCGGCCCCGACGCCGACGAGCCGACCGCCGAAGCGCCCGCCCAGCCCAAACCCAGGAAAGACGAGAAGGCACCGGCCGCGGACGCGAAGAAGGACGCGAAGACCCCTTCCTCCGAAAAGACGCGCGAAGCGTCGAAGGAGCCCGGGAAGGGTCAGGAGCCCGCGCCACTCTCGAACTCGACGGCCGCCGCCGCCGCGCCAGCGCTCACGAACAAGTCTTCCTCGACCACCGACGCGCCCTCGAAGTCCGGCCCCGAGACCGGCGTTCCCGTCGGCGCGCCCGTCAAGACCTCCACCGGCGCGGAAGGCGCCAGCGACACGGGCAAGCCCTCCCCGCCCGCGAACAACAACCAACCGGCCACACAGCCCAACAACCCCGCGCCCCCCGTCGCACGCCCCGCGAACACGGCGACGCCGAACCCGCCCACGGCGGCCGCAAACCCCGCGTCGGCCGTCTCGCCCGCCAGCATCTACCGCATCGGCATCGGCGACGTGCTCGACATCCGTCTGCTCAACGGGCAAGACCCGCGGCAGAACACGCTCTACACGGTCGTCGCGGGCGGCGTGCTCGACTACCCGCTGCTGCGCGACCCCCTGACGGTCGCGGGCATGACGACCGACGAACTGTCCGCGCAGCTCGTCGCCGAGTTCCGCCACCGCAACCTCTACGACAAGCCGCAGGTGCGCGTCAGCGTCCGCGAGTACGCGAGCCACGCCGTCTTAGTGAGCGGCCTCGTCAGCGACCCCGGCACCAAGATTCTCAGGCGCGAGGCCATCCCGCTCTACGTCGTCGTCGCCGAGGCGCAGCCCAAGCCCGAGGCCGGCCGCGCCGTCATCGTCTCGCACTCGACGGGGAAGGTCACCAACGTTGACCTGAACGACGCCGCGGGCCTGAACACGCTCGTGCAGTCGGGCGACGTTGTCACGCTCACCGTCCGCCCGCCCGAGTTCTACTACGTCGGCGGCGAGGTGGGCGCGCCTGGTCAGAAGAACTACCATTCGGGGATAACGCTGACGCAGGCGCTGTTGGCCTCGGGCGGCGCGACGAAGGGCGAGCGCGTGCGCGTGCTGCGCGCCGGGGCCGACGGCCGACTGTCACCGACCGACTACAACCTGCGCGAGATTGAGAACGGCGTCATACCCGACCCCCTGCTCCAGCCCGGCGACCGCATCGAGGTCTCGGGCTCGCCCGCCAGGAAAAAGTGAAGGTGGTCTCCCGCCCGTGTGTCGCCGTCCTTTTTCGACTTCGCACTTGTGCGCCTTCGAGCGCCTTGTCCGCCGCGCCCGCGAGGCTGTATTATCGCGCGGCCGGACTTTATATTTCACACCAGAGCGCGACGCATGTGCGTCTCTCGCGTACGCGCCAGATCGTTTGACTCGTTAAGTCGCACCTGCCCGTCGGAGGAACAAAACTTTGAGTAAGTGGAATCGTATCGGCGCGGCCGCGCTCGCCGCCGCGCTCGTCCTGTCCCCCGCTGTCAACGCCGCCGCCCGCGCCGCGTCGCCCGCCATGCCGCAGCAGGAGGACGCCCCCTCACAGGCCGAACAGGAGACCTTCAACCGCGGGCGGGCGCTCTTCGCCAAGGGGCAGTACGAGCAGGCCGCGACCGTCTTCCGCGACTTCCTGAAGGGGAACCCCAGCAGCTTCATCGCAGACCTGATGCTGCTCTGGCTCGGCCGCTCCTACATCGAGCTCGGCAAGTTCCCCGAGGCCACCGAAGTCGCGCAACGCCTGCGCGCCATCAAGGACACTCCCTTCTCCGACATCTACGAGACCGAACTTCAGACGGCGCGCACAGAAGCGGCCAGCCGCCCCGCGCCCGCCGCGAGCGCGGCCGTCAGCCCGACGCCGCGCACGACGCCCACCCCCGTCGTCGCGCGCGCAACGCCGACGCCCGTCCCGCCGCGCCCGCGGGCCACCCCGCGCGCGACGCCGACGCCGACCGAGGTCGCGGCGAGCACCACGACGAGAGTGCCCGAACTCTCCGTCCGCGGAGGCGGCGAGGCCGAGCGCCCGCGCACCGCCGCGAGCCGCCGCAACCGGAATGCCCGCGGCAACAACGCGCAGCCCACCGCCGCGCAGCCCGCCGTGGTGACGCCGACGCCGGAGCCGACCCCGCAGCCGACCCCCGTGCGCAGACCCACGCGCACCGAGACGGCCGCCGTCCCGACCCGCACGACGCCGGCCGTGACCCCGACGCCACTGCCGGCCGTGACCCCGACGCCGCGCCCCGTCGAGACCGCGTCCATCCAGCCGTCCACGACTGCCGAGACACAAACGGGCGGCGGCGGCTTCAGCATCACCGTCAGGCAGGTGCCCGACTTGCTGCTCGCGCTCCGCCGCTCGGCGCTCGCGGCGCAACCCGGGCAGACGATCCAACTGCCGCTCGTCATCACCAACGCGGGCAACAAGGAGGATCAGTTCCGCCTGGAGACCGACCTCCCGGCCGAGTACCAGCCGTCGTTCAGCCAGAGCGGCACCGACCTGGGGCTGCCCGTCTTCGTCACGCCGCAGTTGCAGCGCGGCGCGACGCTCGAAGTAGTCCTGAACGCGCGCGTCCCCGAGAACGCGCCCGACAACCAGCAGCAGCGTTTCCTCGTCCGCGCCGCCTCGCAGGCCGACGCGACCGTGATGAAGGTGACGGACGCTTCGCTGACCGTCGTCGCCGCCGCGCTCGCCGCCGCCTCGAACGCGCTTCAGGAGACCGTCCAGCCCGGCGACACCTTCACGCAGCGCATCAGCGTCCGCAACGCGGGCAGCGCCACCGCGCGCCAGACCCGCGCCGACTTCGTCTTCAACCCCGACTTCGAACTCGTCAGCGCGACGCCCTCGCCCATCTCTTACGACCGGCCGTCGCGCACGGCCATCTGGTCTCTGGGCGATCTTGAGTCGCGCGACAACCGCGAGATAACCGTCACGCTGCGCGCCGTCGGCGAGGCGCTCGCCGGCTCGAACAAGCCGGTCGGCCGCGGCACGATGCGCACGCAGAGTTTGTTCATCCCTTCCAACTTCGAAGGTCCGGCCATCTCGGTCGGCCGCGTCGCGGGCGCCCGCGTCGAGGCCGTGTCGAAGGGTCTGACGGCGACGCCGGGCGACACGATGTACGTCCCCTTCATCGTCCGCAACCCCTCGAACTACCCCGAGAGCTTCGAGCTGCGCATCGTCGCGCCGGGCGCGCCGCAGGCCACCGTCTACGCCGACCTGAACGGCGACGGACGCCACCAGACCAACGAGCCCGCCGTCACGCAGACCGCAGCGCTCGACCCGCGCGGCGGCCAGTACCCCGTCCTGCTCGGCGTGGACATCCCGCGCTCGACGCCCGACCGCACGCAGTTCGCCTACAACCTCGTCACGCGCGCGATGAACGCCTCGGGCCGCATCGCGGGCGAGGACTCGACCGTGCTCACCGTGGCGACGCCGCGCGTGCGCGTGCGCGCGGAGCTTCCGAACACGGAGGTGAAGCCGGGCGACACGCTCTTCTACCGGCTCGTGCTCGTCAACGACGGCGGCGGGCTGGCGAAGAATCTGGTCGTGACCGAGCAACTGCCCGACGCTCTGGAGTTCGTCTCGTCCGCGCCGGAGTTGACGCTTCAGGATGTCGGCGGCGGGCGCGGACTCGTCTGGCGCGTCGCGGAACTCGCGCCGGGCGCCACGCAAATCTTGCAGGTGACCGTGCGCCTGAGGCCGAACCTCGCGGCCGACGCGGTCATCACGCCGCGCCACACGCTCACCTATCAGGACTCGAACGCGAACGCGTACCGCGGGCAATGACGGACGCCGCCGCGCGCGAGCACACGAACACGGAGGCAGGGGCACAGGAAGCGCCCGGCCTCCGTGTTCCTTTTTCCGCCGACGAGGTTGGCAACGCGACCCGCGCGCGCGGGCGACTCGCGAAACTCGTCACCGTGAAGCTCGCGCTCGACCTGCTCTTCGTCTGCGGACTCGCCATCTACACGCACGCCGTCACGTACCGAACGGGCTTCGAAGGCGAACTCGAACACGCCGACGGGCTCGGCGCGCGCGGCTGGGTCTTTGACCTCGAACGGCCGGGCGCGCACGTCGAAGTGCAACTCTTCCTCAACGGTCAGTTCGCCGCCTCCGCAAACGCGAGCGAACCCGTGTTCGACGGAGCGACGGGCGACCCTTCCGTGCGCGGGCGTCGCGCCTTCGTCTTCCGTTTCGAGCAGCCGCGTTTCGGCGAGTACGAGGCGCGCGTCTACGCCGTCCGCGAGGGGCCCGGTGGGACTCGCCGCACGCTCCAACAGTTGGGCGACGCGCGCCACTTCAACTGGAAATGATAGAGAGCCACGCAGCCGAAGATCGCGCGCTCGCCGCATGGGAGATTGTGGCGGCCTCCACTTCTGCGCTCGTCGCCGAGTGGGTCGTAGGCACGCTCGCGGGGCGCGGTCGGCTGCTGCTGTTGATTCCGGTGACGACGGCCGTCGTCTTCATGCTCGTCTCGCACCGTGTGCGAGGCGAGTCGGCGCGCGCGGTCGGTTGGCGGCTCGACAACTTCGGGGAGGCGGCGCGTCTGCTGCTGCCGCCGATGCTCGCCGTCTCGGGGCTGCTCGTCGCCGTCGGCTGGTACTCGGGCACGCTCGACTTCGGCCGCTGGGAGGGCGGGCAGTCCATCATGGGCGTGCCGGGTCTGAGCCTCGTGTGGGGACTGCTCCAGCAGTACGCGCTTCAGGGCTTCATCAACCGGCGGGCGCAGGTCGCGCTCGGGCGCGGGAGTTTGAGCATGTTGCTGGTCGGGCTCCTCTTCGCGCTCTTTCACCTGCCGAACCCCTGGCTGATGTTCGCGACCTTCGCGGGCGGGGTGCTGTGGGCGTGGGTCTATCAGCGCGCGCCGAACATCCTTGCCGTCGGCCTCAGCCACTCTCTGATGACCTGGGTGATGATCTCGTCCGTCCCGCCCGGGGCGCTCCACAACCTCCGCGTCGGCTTTAAATACTTCGGCTGAAAAGAAATCGCGGCCGTGCAATTATTTTGCGGCGCCCTTCATCAAAGTTTTAACGGCAGACGCCTTTGGACTGTACGTGTTCAACGATGCTTTGCTATAATCCGCGCCGCGGATTCGAGAACAGGTCGGGCGGTCGCTGCCGCGCCCCACAAGGCGCGGGAGAGGAAAGTCCGAACACCGAAGGGCAGCGAGCCCGCTAACGGCGGGGCGCCGGGCCGGTCGAAGGCTGCGAGAGCAGCTCTGAGGCCGTCCGTGCGACGACAAGTGCAACAGAGAACAGACCAGCCAGCGGGCCGACTCTTTCGGGAGCCTCGGCAGCGGGTGATGGGTGAAACGGTGCGGCCCCCGGGGGCTTAAAGTAAGAGCGCACCGGCGCGCGTGGTGACAGGCGCGGCCAGGTAAACTCCTCGCGGTGCAAGACCAAATAGGGAGGCGGGCAAAGGGCGGCCCGTCCGAACTCGCGCCTTCGGGCGCGACACGCCTCCGGGTAGGTCGCTTGAGCCGTTCGGCAACGTACGGCCTAGAGGAATGATCGCCCATCCGTGAATCGTGCTGCGGTTCACGGTGGACAGAATTCGGCTTACAGACCTGTTCTCGAATTCGCAGCAACCAAAGTTTTTTTCACCTCGGACTCAAGACCCCAAGCCTCACGGGACTGCTTCAGTCTCAACCAGGCGACAGGAGAACCCGAGAATGGCGAACCGTAAAGGCGTCTTCATCGGCGCTTACGTTCCCTCTGAGCTGAAGCGCGCGCTTCAGCAACGTGCAACGAGCGAGCACCGCACGCTCTCGCAGGAGATCACGCGCATCCTCGAAGAGGCGGTCAAAGGCCCGCGCCTGCCGCCGAACTTCGTCGAGCGCCGCGCGCCGGGCCAGCTCCCGCGACGCCGCGACACAGACCCTCTGCCGCGCCGCCGCCGTGACGACCTCCCCTACAAAGGCCCTCAGGGCGGCGGAGGCGGCGGCGGAGAGGATTAGACCCCGCGACGCGTGAGAGAAAACCGAAGATGCCCCTGAGCCTTCGCGCCCGTGCCGGCGGCTCAGGGGCATCTGTCTTTCCGGCGGGCGCGTCCGTCGCCTTCGCGCGGCCTTTCTGCTAAACTTCGGCGTCGAAAGCTTAACTTTCAACGATGCCGGATAACCCTTCCCTCAACAAAAAAGTCCTCCTCGTCGGCGCCCTCGGAGTCGTCCTCGGGTTCTTCGTCGGCTTCTACCTCGCGGACAACGTCAACCGCGGGGAGCACGAGAAACTGCGCGCAGAGCTGGCGGCCGCGCGCGCAGGGGTGGGGGCGCAGGGAGGTTCTACGGGCGGCGAGCAACAGGGCTCGGCCTCCGGCGGCGGCTCCCTCCCGACGCTCACCGAGGAGCAGTTGAAGACCGCCGTGACGCGGGCCGACGCTGCCCCTTCGGACGCGGAGTTGCAGCACAAGGTCGGTCAGGCGCTCTACTTCTACGCGTGGGAGAAGGGGAACGCGCAGATACTCCCGGATGTCGCGCGCATCCTGAAGCGCGCGCATGCGCTCGACCCGAAGAACTACCGCACGACGGTGCTCGCGGGCGACGCGCACTTCCTCCTCGCGAACCAGAGCGGCGAGGCCCGGACGCTCGGCGAGGCGCGCAAGTTCTACGAGACGGCGCTGGCCTCGCAGCCCGACGACGCGCAGGTGCGCACAAACCTCGGCCGCACGTACTTCTTCGACAAGCCCTCGAACCCGCAGCGCGCCATCAGCGAGTACCGGCGCGCGCTACAGGCAGACCCGCGGCAGGAGCTTTCGCTCCAGAGTCTCGTGGCCGCGCTCATCGAGACGGGCGGCTTCGAAGAGGCGGCGCGGCGGCTCGGCGAGCTTGAGAAGTTGAACCCCTCGAACACGGAGTTGCCGGGGCTGCGCGCGCAGCTCGAACAGAAGATGAACGCCGCGAAGGAGAAGCCGTGAAGTACGTCGTCGTCCTCGCGTTGTTCGCAGCCGTGGCCTTCTTCGTCTACTGGCGCCTGCGCCCGTACATACGGGGCTTGCGCCGCTTCCTCGGCGTCCTCAGCGAGGTTAGGCGCATGCGCGCGGGCGCGCCGCAGGGCTCCCCCCAGCAGCAGGCAAGCCCGAAGAGAACCGCCAACGAAAAGCTCCAACGCTGCGCGGCCTGCGGCACATGGATGCCCGCCTCACGCGCCGTGTCTTTGCGCGGCGGCGCGACCTACTGCTCGCACACCTGCCTCGAACGCGCCGCCGACGCCCCGCCCCGCGCGCGCAAGTCCGCCTCCTGAAAGAATCTGCGTGTGAGATTTGTCGGTGGGTTTACCGACGAAAGATTAGGGATTAGACCTGCCGCTCATTGCCGGCCACGGCTCGCGCCCTTAGTCCTGCCGACTTGTACCAACGCGTTCGACTGACGCAACGGCGCGTCCACGTCTCCGCACGTGCCGCAGCCGGTCTCGCAGGAGCCGCCGCCCTTGCCCACCTTAAACGAGCGCAGTCGCGTCAGCGCCCGCCGCGCGACGTAGAGGAGCGCTCCGGCGATGATGATGAAAACCGCGACCGTCTGCCAGTCGAACTTCATAAACTTGAAAGCCGCGCCTAACTCAATCCCAACAGCTTCCCGCCCTGGTACGTGACGAACGATGCGACGTAGGCGATGACGAGCATGTAGGCCACCATGAAGAGCGGCCAGCGCCAGGAGTTCGTCTCGCGCCGCACCACCGCCACCGTGGACATGCACTGGCACGCGAGCACGAAGAAGACCATCATCGAGACGGCCACGAGCGGCGTCCACGCCGGGGTGCCGTCCGGCCGCTTCGCGTTACGCACGGCCTCGATGAGCGAACGCGACTCGGCGTTATCCTGCTTGCCGACGTTATAGACGATGCTCAGGGTCGAGACGATCACCTCGCGCGCGGCGAACGAAGCGATGAGCCCGATGCCCATCTTCCAGTCGAACCCGAGCGGCTCGATCAAAGGCTCGATCACGTGCCCGAGCCGCCCCGCGTAGCTCTGCTGAAGTTGACGCGCCTGGCGGGACGCGTCAGCCCCATCGATCTCCACCGTCTCGGGCGCGGGCTCGCCCCTCGCCTCCGCCCCCGTCTCGCGCATCGCCTGCACGGCCGCGCCCTCCGCGGCGTCGGGCACGGGTTGCTCGGGCAGGCGCGGGAAGGTCATCAGCGCCCACAGCAGAATCGAGATGGTCAGAATCACCGTGCCCGCGCGCTTGACGAAGAGCCACGAACGCGACCTCATCGTGTAGAGCACGTTCACGACGTTCGGCACGCGGTACGGCGGCAGTTCCAGCACGAGCGGCGGCGGCGGCGACTTCAGAATCGTGTGCTTCAAGACCCACGCGACGACAATAGCCACAACGATGCCGAGCAGGTACATCGAGAGCATAATCAGGACGGCTACGGGGACGAAGCCGAGGAGCTTCACGTCCGTGAAGAAGGCCGCGATCATCAACGTGTAGACGGGCAGACGCGCCGAGCAGGACATGAAGGGCGCGATGAGAATCGTCGCCAGCCTGTCCTTCGGATTCTCGATGGTGCGCGTCGCCATGATGCCGGGGATGGCGCACGCGAAGCTCGACAGCAGGGGCATGAACGCCTTCCCGTGCAGCCCCACGCCCCGCATCAGCCTGTCCACCAGAAACGCTGCGCGCGACATGTAGCCGCTGTCTTCGAGGAGCGCGATGAAGAAGAAGAGGAGGAGTATCTGCGGCAGGAAGACCAGCACGCCGCCGACGCCCGCGATGACGCCGTCCACGACGAGGTCGGTCAGAAGCCCCGCCGGCATCCGCGCCCGCAGCGTCTCGCCGAGCGCGCCGAAGCCGCTGTCAATTAACTCCATCGGCAGCGTCGCCCAGGAGAAGATCGCCTGGAAGACGACGGCCATCACGAGCAGGAGCAGGACGGGCCCGAAGAGTCTGTGCGTGACGAAGCGGTCGATGCGCTCGGTCGAACTCGGGCGCGCGTTCCTCGCGCCGCGCACGGCCTCGGCGGTGGCCTCTTCAATCCAGCGGTAGCGCGCCGTCAGAGGCTCCTGCCACCAATGCGTGTCTGCGCCCGAGAGCCGCGCGCGAGCCTGTTCGACCGCCTCGCGCCGCTCCGGGTCTTCGGGCAGCCCTTCCGAGTAGAGGTCGCGCAGAGCCTCCTCGCGGCTCGACGCGCCCGCGCCGTAGAGCCGCCTGACCTCCTCCTCCGCGCGCGGCGACAGGCGCCACTTCGGCCCGGGCGCGCGGGAGCCGACCGCGTCCAGAACGGCGCGCCCCAACTCTTCGAGCCCGCGTCTCGTCTTCGCCGTGACGGGGACGACCGGCAGGCCGAGCGAACGCGCGAGCCCTTCGGCGTCAACCTCAAGCTTCGAGCGCTCGGCCATGTCAATCATCGAGAGGGCGACGACGACGGGGCGGCCTGTGTCGAGGAGTTGCGTGACGAGGTAGAGGTTTCGTTCGAGGTTGGTGGCGTCAACGACGGCGACGACCACGTCGGGCGCGGGCATGCTCTCGATGCGACCCGTGAGGATGTCGCGCGCGATCTCCTCGTCGATGGAGGCGGCGTCGAGGCTGTAGAGGCCGGGGAGGTCGACGAGCCGCGCGGGCGCCTGCTCCGCTTCGAGCGCCCACAGACCCTCTTTGCGCTCGACCGTGACGCCGGGGTAGTTGGCGACCTTCTGGCGCAGACCCGTGAGCGCGTTGAAGATGCTCGTCTTGCCCGCGTTCGGGTTGCCGGCCAGCGCCACGACCAACTGTCTGGCCCCGGCCCCGGCGCCTGCCCCGGCGGGCGAGTCAATCTGCGGGGGGGATTCGAGGATAGTGCTCATTGGGGAAGTGATAAGTGATAAGTGTTGAGTGACGAGTTGAAGATTTGCTTATCACTCATCACTTATCACTCATCACTACGGAAACTGTCTGGGCCTCGCTGCGGCGGAGCGCGAGGTGGTAGTTGCGCACGCGGACTTCGAGGGGGTCGCCGAGCGGCGCGGCCTTGATGACGCGCACCGGCGCGCCGGGCACGAAGCCCATCTCCATCAGGCGGCGCGCCAACGCGCCCGAGCCGCGCACCGCGAACACGCGCGCCGGCGTGCCCGCTTCGAGCGCGTCGAGCGCGACGACGGTCGCCGGGCCCGTGCCCTCTGCCTGCTTCGGCATTTCGTCAACCTGTCCGGCTGCGGCGTAGGCGAGACTCATAAACGTTCACCGATGATGACGGCGTCTTCAAGTTCGAGGCGGCACCGAAGTCTCGTGTGTCGCGGGTAAGAATATACTCCTCTTGAAAATAAATTTCAATTTCATCTTGGGACGATTTTTTGAAAAAGCGGGCGAGAACCCTTCTATTGCAGCGCTGTCGGGATGATGGCGAGGTCGGCGCGGACGAGGCCGAGCGGGGTCGTGGCAGTGAGGCGGAGCGGGAGCCGCCGCTTGTCCGTGCTGACCCAGAGGCGGAGCGCGAGGCGGTCGCCGCTGGGGTCGCTCGTGGTGAGTGCCAGTTCGACCGCCGGGATGTTCTGGCCGCCGAGCTGCACAGAGCCGGAGCGCAGCGCCGTGATGAAGAGAATCCGCGGGCGCTTGTTGAGGAGCAGGGAGACCGAGTTGCGCTTGCCGGGGCTGAGGTCGAAGGAGCGCAACGCGTAGAAGACCGAGAGCAGGTCGTGCGTGCCGAAGGGCACCTCGACGCGCGTGCCGTCCTCGAAGAGAGCGCTGCCGCCCTGCTGGTCGGCCGAGACGACGAAGCGCGCGCGCCGCTTGCCCTCGGCAAGCGTCAGCTCCGTGCGGAACGGCAGCACGGACGAGGCGTCAACGTAAGAGTTGATCTGGTCGTTGACGGGGAAGAGCGCCTGCCCCGCGCCCGCGGTCTGGAGCGTGGCCGTCAGCATCAGCCCCTCGCGGCTGAAATACTGTGCGCGCGGTCGCACGGCGAGTGCCGCGGTGCCCACGGGCTGCGCGTTCGGCCCGAGGAAGAAGTTAAAGTTCAACTGCTCACCCGGCTTGAAGGGAAGCTCCGCGGGCGGGGCGGCGGCGCCCGCGCCGGGCGGCCGCGCGGGAGTCGGCGCCGGGGTGGGCCGGACGTTGGGTGCCACCTGTCCCGGCGGGAGCTGTGTGCCGGGTTCGGAAGGGGTAGGCGCGGGGCTCGCCGTGGCTACGGGGTCAGATGTTTCGCCAATAAACTCCGCGCTCGCCAGCTCGACGCGAATCTCGCCCGCGCGGTGGCGCGCGCTGATGAGGACGGGTACGTGGCGCTCGTCGTCGGTGAAGTAGAGGCGCACGCGGTAGTCGTCGGCCTCCTTGTTGGCGCGCACGCGCACCTCCGCGACGATGGCGTTCGTGGAGCCGACGTTGGTCTTCAACGTCTCGCGCCCGGTGACCTTCACCTCGGCGTCGTAGACGGACTCGCCGTGCCTGACGCTCAGCGCGTAGGTCGCGCCCTGCGCGAGGGGCAGCGCGCGCAGACGGTAGAGCGCGGACAGGAAGTCGAACGTCCCGGCCGAGACGGCCACGTCGCGCCCTAGCGCGAGCGCCGTGTCGCCGAGGGGCGTGTTGTAGTCCTGCACCACGTCCTGCATGGTCGCGTTCTGGCGGATGGACTGCCGCGCGCGGTAGGGGAGCCCGTTGCCCGGATCGACGAAGGTGGCGTAGGTGTTGTTGAGCGCGTAGAGCGCGGCCGAGACGACGCCGATGGTTTCGACGTGCGCGCGCAGCTCGACGCCCTCGCGCGCGTAGAACTGGCCGCGCCCCGCGACCTCCGTCTGGATGTGGGCGGCCGTGGGGAAGTTGGAGAAGGCGACCGTGTAAGTCAGGCGCTCGCCGACGCGGTAGGGCGCCTGCGAGAACGGCGCGCCCGCAACGTCCGTGCGTACCTGCTGCCCCGACGCGGCCGCGCACAGGCACAAAGCCGCGAGCGCCGTCGCCACCCCAATCCTCGCCCTTGAAACTCGACCCAAAGAATTCCCCCTTCTTACTCCGCCTGACATCTTCGCAAATAAAGCCCTTGCGCGACAAACGCCCGGGCGCCCCCGTTTACACGCCCGCGCGGCGCATTCGTTCCGCCCGTCGGCGCGGCCGCTCAAATGTTTTCGAACTCCCCGAGCCACTCGCGCACCCTCACGCGTCCCGAGAGGAGCGCGACGTGCCCCGTCCCTTCGAGCAGCTTGAGCCGCGCGCGCGGGAGCAGCGAGGCCATCTGGCGCGCGGCCGTCGCGCTGTCGAGTAAGCGGTCGGCCGTGCCCGCGACGACGAGCGCGGGCGTCTGCAACTCGCCGAGCCGCGGGCGCAGGT
>JBEVJD010000308.1:0-8077 GCA_040510435.1 Pyrinomonadaceae bacterium
CCGTCGCCGCCCCGGCCACGACCGTCACCTCCGCCCCGCGCGCCAGAGCCGCCTCGGCCACGGCGAATCCCATCTTTCCCGAAGAATGGTTGGAGATGAAGCGCACGGGGTCGATCTCCTCGCGCGTCGCGCCCGCGGTGATGAGCACGCGCTCGCCCGCGAGGTCGTTCCCGCGCCTTGCTGACTCCCGCAACATCCCGAGCGCTGCTTCTACAATCCGTTCGGGCTCTGAAAGTCTGCCGGGGCCGATTGTGCCGCAGGCCATCTCGCCCGCGTCGGGCTCGACGATGCGCACGCCGTCGGCGCGCAGCCGCGCGAGGTTACGCTGCGTCGCGGGGTGCAGGAGCATCGTCGTGTTCATCGCGGGCGCGACCAGCACCGGCGCGTTCGAGGCGAGGTAAGTCGAGGTCAAAAAATCGTCGGCGACGCCGCCCGCGAACTTGGCGATGATGTTGGCCGTGGCGGGCGCGACGACGAAGAGTTCGACCGACTGCGAAAAGGTTATGTGCGCGATGGGGTCAGGGTTGTCGGGCGCGTAGTCGTCCACGACGACGTGTGCGCCGGAGAGCGCGCGGAAGGTGAGCGGCGTGACGAACTCGCACGCGCGCTTCGTCATCCCGACGCGCACCTCGCAGCCCGCGCGCTGAAGACCGCGCAGAACCTCGACGGCCTTGTACGCGGCGATGCCGCCGGACACGCCCAGCGCGACGCGCCTGCCCGCGAACCCTGTCCCGCCCGTCGTCCCTGAATTGTTTGAAGCGTCGGAAGGCATAAAGAAATTTTACCGGTGGCGCGAATGTAGCACCGCCCGCTCGGCGCGCGCAACGCACACTTTGAGTCGAGCGGCCGGGCTGCCCGCGCCCCTGCCGTTTGTGATAAGATTCCGCACGTCCCAAACCCCCGAACCCGTATTAGACCGCGGACTCCGCTCGGGGTCTCGGGTGAGAGAGCGATGAGAAGACAGACGCGCACGCTCGGGCTGCTCGCCCTATGCCTGTTTATCCTTTCCGTCGGCGCGTCCGCGCAGACGCGGCGGGGCGCGCGCGCCGCGGTCGAAGAGTTCGGGCCGAACGTGCGCGCCTACCTCGGCTACCTGCGCAACGAGCAGGAGGTCGTGGACGACCGCGCGAGCCGCCGCGAGATAGACCGCCGCTACTATGTCCACAACTCGAACCGCATTCAGGCGTTGCGCCAGACGGCGCTCCGCATCGCGCGCGAGAGCGGCAACGACTACCTGCCGGAACTCGAAGCAGTCTCGCAGGACGAGTTCTCGCAGTTCTTCGAGGAGCCGCTGCCCAAGCCCGCGGAGATGGTGGAGGGCGGCGTGATCGAATTCAAGTTCCGCTACCTCGGGACAGTCACGACGAAGGCGGAGAAGTTCTACGTCTTCGCGCGGCTCGACCCGTATGAGCAGGCAGAGTTGAGGACGCATGGCGAGGCGAAGCCGCAGCCCGCGGGCAGTGCCGCCGCGACGCCGACGGCAGACACGGACGCGGCTGTCCGCCCGCGCCGCGCCAACTCGCCCTGACCCTTTCGCCGCCGACCCGATAACGATGCGCCAGAACTCATTCTTCGACGTGGAGGCAGAGCCGGGCGAGCGCGACGCCTCGCGCCTCGTCCTCTACGCCCTCGGCGAGTTTCAGGCGCGCGGGAAAGTCCTCGCCGGCCGCGACCTGCCCTTCGACCGCCTCCGCGGTGCCTTCCGCCGCGCCGCCGCCGCCTTCGGCGCGCCCGAGCCGGACGACGAGGTCGCCGCCGCGACCCTCGACGCGCTCGGCGCGAATGTCCGGCGCGTCCCATCCTTCGTCGCCAAGCACCCCTTCCGCGTCGTCGTCCCCGAGCCACTGGCCGAAAAGGCACGCCGCTTCTTCCTCGAAACGAAAAAGACAGACTAAAGCCTCCGCCGCGGGACTAAAGCTGTTTACGCGGGCTCGGCCCCTCTGTTAACATGCACACTCGATTTCCCGTTCACAAACTTCCAGCCACAGGCACACGGCGGGGCGGAGTGTGAGTCGCAAAAGAGTCGGCGATTTGAGCCGCCGGAAATTTCTGGGGAGCGTGGGCGCCGCGGCGCTCGTCGCCTCCGCGCCCGCGAAGGGGCTCGGCACTCAAAAGGCGGGCGAACTGCACCCGTTCGGCTTTGTCATCCACGGCGGCGCGGGCACCATCGAACGCAGTCGCATGACGCCCGAGCGCGAGCGCGCATACCGCGAGAAGTTGACCGAGGCGCTGCTGGCGGGCTACGAGGTTTTGAAGAAGGGCGGCGGCTCACTCGACGCCGTCGTCGCGGCGATAGTGCTCTTGGAGGACTCGCCGCTCTTCAACGCGGGCAAGGGCGCGGTCTTCACGAACGCCGGGACGAACGAGCTCGACACCTCCATCATGGACGGCCGGACGCTCAAGGCCGGCGCTGCGGCAGGTCTGAAACGCGTGAAGAACCCGATCCTGCTCGCGCGCCTCGTGATGGAGCAGTCGCCGCACGTGATGATGACTGGCGAGGGTGCCGAAACTTTCGCCGCGCAGAAGGGGCTGGAGCTGGTCGATCCCAAGTATTTCCACACTGAGGAGCGCTGGCAGCAGCTTCAGCGTGTGAAGGAGGCCGAGAAGAGCCCGCCGCCGAAGCAGTCGAAATTCGAGAAGGGGCCGCGCCCCTTCGAAGAGCACAAGTTCGGCACGGTTGGGGCGGTCGCGCTCGACCGCGCGGGGAATCTCGGGGCCGGGACTTCGACCGGCGGGATGACCAACAAGAGGTTCGGCAGGGTCGGCGACTCACCCATCATCGGCGCCGGAACCTACGCCGACAACGAGACTTGCGGCGTCTCCTGCACCGGCGACGGCGAATATTTTATCCGCGCCTCGGTCGCGCACGAAGTCTCTTCCCGCATGCGTCACGCACGGGAGTCCGTCGAGCGCGCGGCGGCCGGGGCGCTTGAGATGGCCGGGAAACTGGGCGGCACCGGCGGCCTGATCGCACTCGACCGGCGAGGAAATTTCGCGATGCCTTTCAACACCTCGGGCATGTATCGCGGCGTGGTCGGGCCGGACGGGCGACCACGTGTGTTAATCTACCGAGACTAGCCCGCAGCGCGAGGGCGGGAGGGCTCTGGAAGGGCGCCGCCGGGGCCAAAAATAAGGGTTGACAAATGGCCCCTTTATGCCGCAAATTGTTGAAAAATCGTTGAATTCACGGAAATGTTTATTGACACGCGCGCCCGTTTCGTGTAAAAAAAGCGGGTCTTTTGAAGCCCACAGTGGCGCTCAACCTGCTTTTATGAGACACCGCGCGGGCTATTCCCGAGACGGATTGGCGAGAAAAACACTAAAACAAATCGTCTCAGGCGAGTCTTTCCAGCCAACAGAGTTGAAGACTCGCAGCGCGCTCTCTAAAAAAATTGACAGTTTCACCTACGGGAGGAGAAGTAATGACTAGCAGAACCTGGAGCCGTACGCCCCTTTCGCTCGCCCTGGCGCTCGCCATCGTGTGCACATACTCGATGGTCGGCCTCGCCGCGCAGCAGGGGCAGACTGGCCCGACGGGCGACCTTTCGGTCGTCGGCGAAGTTTCCGTAAACGGCACCAACGCCATCTCGGGCGCTACCGTTTTCTCAGACAGCACGGTCACGACCGGGCAGAATTCCAGCGCCGTTGTCAGCCTCGGCAAACTCGGCCGCGTCGAGGTGCTGCCGAATTCGAGCATGAAGCTGAGCTTCAACGACACGGGCGTCAACGCCATGCTCGACTCGGGCCGCGTGCGCGTCTCGTCCTCGTCGGGCGTCGCCGCCACGGTCACCACCAAGGACGGCGCGGCGGTCGCCGACAACAATCAGGCGAACGTCTTCATGGTTGACGTCGAGTGCGGCAACACGGTCGTCTCCACTCAGTCGGGTCGCGTCGAACTCCGCGCGGGCAGCACCGTGAAGCAGATCGCCGCTGGTGGTCAGGACACGGCCGGCACGGCCACGCCTGGCACCCGCTGCACCCGCTTCCAGCAGCCCGAGATGCGCGGCCTGTCGGGCGGCGCCCTCGCGGCGCTCCTGCTCGCGGCGGGCGGCGCTATCGCGGCGGCCATCATCGCGGCCACGCAGGACAACGACTTCAACTTCGGGGGCAACCCCATCGTCATCAGCCCCGCGCGCTAGACTTTCCCCGAGGTTTCGCGGCTCAGGGCTCCGGTTGTGCCGAATTAAAGCTCGAACCCGGTTCGACCCCACACCTTTGCGGGTCACGCGCATGCAGCGCCGCGTGACCCGCAACCTTTTGTCTGAGATAATCGCCCGCTGGTTAGTCATCCCACCACCGGAAAGGTCGTTTTAAGCAAGATGCACATAGCTGTAATCGGGACGGGTTACGTCGGGCTTGTGACGGGAACCTGTTTCGCAGAGTTCGGCACGTCCGTCACCTGCGTGGACGTGGACGCCGACAAGATCGAAAGGCTCAAGCGGGGCGAGATGCCCATCTACGAGCCGGGCTTAGACCAACTCGTCGCCAAGAACGCGCAGGCCGGACGCCTCCATTTCACCACCGACATCAAGGCGGCCGTTGAGCAGTCGCTCGTCATCTTCCTCGCCGTCGGGACTCCGCCGCGCGAGGACGGCTCGGCCGATCTTTCTTACATCGAGGGCGCTGCGCGCGACGTGGCGCGCCACATGAACGGCTACAAGGTCTTCGTGACGAAATCGACGGTGCCGGTCGGCACGGGCGAGCGTCTGCGGCGTCTCGTCCGCGAGCACCAGACGAAGTTCGACTTCGGCATCGTCTCGAACCCCGAGTTCCTGCGCGAGGGCGCCGCCATCGACGACTTCATGCGGCCGAACCGGGTGGTGCTCGGCTCGCGCGACGAAGCGGCCATCGCCATCATGCGCGACCTCTACCGCCCGCTCTACCTGATCGAGACGCCGGTCGTCATCACGTCTTTGGAGGCGGCCGAACTGTCGAAGTACGCGGCCAACGCCTTCCTCGCCACCAAGATTTCCTTCATCAACGAGATTGCCAACCTCTGCGACCGCATCGGCTGCGACGTGCACGACGTGGCGCGCGGCATCGGGATGGACAACCGCATCGGCCGCTACTTCCTGCACCCGGGGCCGGGCTACGGCGGGTCGTGCTTCCCGAAGGACACGACGGCGCTCATCTCCGTGGCGAAGGAGTACGGCGGGGAGGCGCGCATCGTCGAGTCGGTCGTCGAGGTCAACCGGCTCCAGCGCGAACGGATGGTCGAGAAGATCGAGCGGCTCGTGGGCGACGTTCAGGGTAAGACGGTCGCAGTGCTCGGGCTCTCCTTCAAGCCTGAGACGGATGACATGCGCGAGGCGCCGTCGGTTGACATCATCAAGGCGCTGCTGGCGAAGGGCGCGCGCGTGAAGGCGTACGACCCGGTCGCGGCCGAGCAGGCGCGCAAGTTCCTGCCCGAGATTGTGTACGCCGAGGACGAGTTCGGCGCGGTCGATGGCGCGGACGCGCTCGTCTTCATGACCGAGTGGAACCAGTTCCGCGCGCTCGACATGCAGCGCGTCAAGGAACTGATGCGCGCGCCCAAGGTCGCAGACCTCCGCAACATCTACGAGCCCGAGCGCATGCGGCAACTCGGCTTCGACTACGTCGGCGTCGGAAGGTAAATAGAAGGTGATAAGTGATGAGTGATAAGTGATAAGAAAAAGACGGCTGTCCTTTCTTATCACTTATCACTCACTTCTTTCTTATCACTTATCACTCATCACTTATCACTCTCTTATGTCTCTCTCGGGAACGTATCTGGTGACGGGCGGGGCCGGATTCGTCGGGTCGCACATCGCGGCGGCGCTGGCGGGGGCGGGGGCGCGCGTGCGCGTGCTGGACGACCTGTCCACGGGGCACGCGGAGAACCTTGAGGAGCTCGGCGGCGACATCGAGTTCGTCCGCGGGGGCTTGACCGAGGCGGATGCTCTGGAGCGTGCGCTGCGGGGCGTCGAGGTCGTCTTCCACGAGGCCGCCATCCCTTCGGTGCCGCGCTCGGTCGAAGACCCCGAGGGGACGCACCGCGCGTGCGTCGAGGGGACTTTCGCGCTGCTCGTCGCGGCGCGGCGCGCGGGCGTGCGGCGCGTGGTCTACGCCGCGTCCAGTTCCGCGTACGGCGACCAGCCGACGTTGCCGAAGGCCGAGGAGATGCGCCCCGAGCCTTTGAGCCCTTACGCGGCGGCGAAGCTCGTCGGCGAGTATTACTGCCAGGTCTGGTCGCGCGTCTATGGCTTTGAGACGGTCTGCCTGCGCTACTTCAACGTCTTCGGCCCGCGCCAGGACCCGAGTTCTCAATACTCGGGCGTCATCTCGCGCTTCATCTCGGCGCTCGCGTCGGGCGGGCGGCCCGTCATCTACGGCGACGGCGAGCAGTCGCGCGACTTCACATACGTCTCGAACGTCGTGGACGGGAACCTCCGCGCCGCCGAGAGCCCGCAGGCGGTCGGCCGCATCGTCAACCTCGCGACGGGGCGGCGGACGACTTTGAACGAACTGCTCGACGCGCTGAAGAAGCTAACCGGCCGGACTGAGGTGGAGGCGGAGTACCGCGAGCCCAGATTGGGCGACGTGCGACACAGCCTCGCCGACATCACGCGCGCACGCGAGTGGCTGGGCTACGAGCCGCAGGTCGGACTCGAAGAGGGGCTGCGCCACACCCTCGAATGGTGGAAGCAGAGCCGCTACGCTAACGCGTAAGGCAACAATAAGACGATAAGAAGAGCGAGGCTCTCATCAAACGTTGATGAGAGCCTCGCTCTTTATTGTCCCCTTACTTTCGCCTTACCCCTCAAACAGCTTTTTCAAGCTCTCCGTGTAAGGCGGGCGGGCGACGCCGCGGTCGGTGATAATGGCGGCGATGAATTCGCCGGGGGTCACGTCGAAGGCGGGGTTTTCGACCGCGACGCCTTCGGGGGCGAGGCGCTGTTCGCGGATGTGCGTGACCTCGCGGGCGTCGCGCTCCTCGATGGGTATCAGGTCGCCGGTGGCGAGCGCGAGGTCTACGGTCGAGATGGGAGCGGCGACGTAGAAGGGGATGTTGTGCTGACGGGCTAAGACGGCGACCATGTACGTGCCGATCTTGTTGGCCGTGTCGCCGTTGGCGGCGATGCGGTCGGCGCCGACGACGACGCAGTCGATCTTGCCCTGCTTCATGACGTGGCCGGCCATGTTGTCGGTGATGACGGTGACGGGTATGTCGTCCTTCTGAAGCTCCCAGGCCGTGAGGCGCGCGCCCTGTAGGAAGGGGCGCGTCTCGTCTGCGATGACGGCGACGCGTTTGCCCGCGTCGCGCGCGCCGCGCACGACGCCGAGCGCCGTGCCGTAGTCGCCCGCGGTGGCGAGCGCGCCCGCGTTGCAGTGCGTGAGCACGGTCGAGTTGTCGGGAATCAACTCGCCGCCGAAACGCCCGAGCGCGCGGTTCGACTCGATGTCGTCGCGGAAAATTTGTTGGGCTTCTTCGATTAAATCCTTCTTGATCTGCTCGGCGTCGGCGCCCGCGGCCTTGGAGTGTCGGAAGCGTTCGCGCATGCGCTCGATGGCCCAGAAGAGGTTGACGGCCGTGGGGCGCGTCTTCGACATGATGTCGCAGAAGTAGTCGAAGTCCTGCTCCAGGTCTTCGACCGAGGTGCCGACGGCCTGCATCGTGCCGAGCGCGAGCCCCATCGCGGCCGAGACGCCGATGGCGGGCGCGCCGCGCACGACCATAACCTTGATGGCTTCGGCCACCTCCTCGCAGGAGCGGAAGATGAGGTACTTCTCCTCGGTCGGCAGAAGGCGCTGGTCGATCATGCGGACGCCCTCGTCCGACCACTCGACGGTCTTAATCATTGGCTGAAAGATTCTCCTCGGAAGTTTTGTGAACGTGTCGGCCGCAGGACGGCCGGTAAAAAGAATGGCTATCTTAAGGGAGCGAGCCGGGGCGGGCAACCCACGGCTCGGCGAACGAAGTGCGCGGCGGCCGGGAATGGGTTGGAACGCACCGCCCCCCCCCCCAGCGCCAACAGCGCCCCGCGGAGGGGGGGGCGGCGGCCAAGTCGGGCGTCGGACGGAACCCACCGCGGCGGAAGACGCTGCCGGGCAGGAG